>WGMQ01000072.1 GCA_016125005.1 bacterium
ATTGGCGGACGCCATCGCCAAGGGCGTCGTCGACGGCGCAATCTTCAACTTCGAGGGCGGCAAGGCCTTCCAGCTGCATCAATCGGTTCGCAAGGTGAGCACCCTGCCCTCCAGCGTCGGCTATTTCGCGCTGGTCATGAACGCCGACGTGCTGGCGGGCCTGCCCGCCGAAGCGCAGGCCGCCATCGAAGCTGCCAGCGGACCGGAAGCCGGCAAGCGCGTCGGCGGGCTCTACGATGCGGCGGAAAAGGCCGGACGCGACTTCATGGTCGAAAAGGGTGTCGAGGTCATCGACATACGCGGGGAGATGGCCGAACCCTTCCGCAAGGCGCTCGCCCCCGTCGGCGAAGCGCAGGTCGCGGCGCTGAAAGCCGCCGGCAAGGATGTGGACGGCCTGATCGCCGAGATCGAAAAGCTCAAGGGAGCCATGTAGGCCATGCCGGCGAGCGCGCTCAAGGCGCTGGTGCGGATCTGTACCGCCCTGGGCGCGCTTTCCATCGCCGTGATGATGCTGGCGACCTGCTGGGACATCCTCGCGCGAAAGCTCGCCGGCGCGCCGCTGCACGGGGTGGTCGAACTCGTCGAGATCATGGTGCTGGCATGCACCATGCTCGGCCTGCCGGAATCCTTTCTCCGCGACGAGCAGATCCGGGTGGACATCCTGGATTCGGTCCTGCCGAAGCGGGTGCTGGCAGGGGTGAAGATCGTGACGCTGCTGTTGACGATGGTTTTTCTTTCGATCCTGACCGTCAATGTCTACTCGCCGATGATGGACGCCATGCGCTTCGGCGATCTGAAGCCCGACCTGGGTGTCCCGCTCTATCCGCTTTACGGCCTGATCATCTTCTCCTTCGCGGCCTCCATGCTGAGTTGCGCGGCCTCGATCGTTTCACAAGTCCGGGCGAGCGAGATCTGATCGATGACGCCAATCGAGTTGAGCTGGGCGGGAATTGCGATCCTCATCGCCATGATCCTGCTTCGCGTGCCCGTCGCGGTGGCGCTCGGGCTGGTTGGCTATGTCGGCTACGCCCTGATCGATGGCTGGCATCGCGCCAATCTGACGGTTGGCGCGACCCCGCTCGAACTTGCATCCGCCTACACCTTCTCGGTGGTTCCGCTCTTCACGCTGATGGGGACGGTGGCCGCGTCCGCCGGCTTGTCGAACGACCTGTTCCGCGCCGCCAATGCGGTTCTGCGCGGCACGCGCGGTTCGCTTTCCATCGCCTCGATCTTCGCGTCGGCGCTTTTCGGCGCGGTCTGCGGATCGTCGGTGGCGACGGCACTGACCATGAGCAAGGTCTCCATACCGCAGATGCTCGCCGCCGGTTACCGGCCCAGCCTCGCGGCCGGTTCCGTCGCCGCCGGCGGCACGCTGGGCATCCTGATCCCGCCGTCGCTGATATTGATGATCTATGCGATCATCGCACAATTGTCGGTGGCCGAACTGTTTGCGGCGGCGCTTGTTCCCGGTCTGGTGCTCACGGCGCTCTATTGCCTCGTCGCCATGGTGATGATCCGCCGCCAGCCGGTTTCCCGCGAAGCGGTCGATGGCGACGCCCCGACCGGGGAACGCCGCGAATCGCTGCTGCCGGCCCTTGCCAGGGTCTGGCACGTGGTCCTGCTCTTCGCCGTTACCCTGGGCGGCATCTATTCCGGTTGGTTCACGCCGACAGAAGCCGCCGCCGTTGGCGCGTTCGGCGCGATCCTTCTGGGCCTCGGACTGCGGCGGATGACACTGCGCGGCGTCGGATCCAGCCTCCTGGAGACCGTGCGCATGGTGGCCAGCGTGATCTTCATCGTGATGGCCTCGACGATGTTCTCCTATTTCATCGTGCAGACCAATGTCGCCGGAGCGATATCGCAGACCCTGCAATCCGCCGGCCTGAGCGCGACGCTGGTGCTGGCCTTGCTGTGCGTCGTCTACATCGCGATGGGCTGTTTCCTGGAAGGGATCGCGATGATCCTCATCACCGTGCCGATCACCCTGCCGCTTGTGCAATCCTTCGGCGTCGATCCTGTCTGGTTCGGCATCCTGCTGGTGGTGCTCATCGAGATTGGCCTCATCACGCCGCCCGTCGGCATGAACCTGTTCGTCATCCGGGCGGTCAGCCCGGGCATTTCCATCATGGACCTGTATCGCGGCGCCCTGCCCTTTCTGGTCGCGCCGCTGGTCCTGATCGTGCTGATGATCGCCTGGCCCGACATGGTGCTGTGGTTGCCGTCCCTGCTGCAGTGACCTTGCCCTATTGCGCCCGCCCGCGATGCTGGTACCGATGCCGACGGCGCATCGTCTTGGAGGCGCATTGTCAATCGGGGGCGGGCCTTGAAGAAATCCGATCGCGTGGGAATGGTGTTCGAACCTGGTGTGGCGCTGTCCTCCGCGCAGCCCGTCCTCTGGGCGATCGGTGAACTCGAACACCATCTGCTCGACTTGTCGATGCGCCTGGACCGCCTGAAGGAGGAAAGCGGCGATTGGGACGGGGCCACCCTCATTCGTCTTGTCTCAACCGACGGGCCGGCGACCGAGACGATGACGAGGCTTGTCGGCGGCGGGCTTCCCGCTGCTGCTGAATCCTTCGCGATCGCCCAAAGCGCGGGTGGCGGCGTGCGCGAAATCCATGTCTACGCACGCGACGAGCGGGGCATGGCCTATGCGATCACGGAACTTGCCGACCGCGCACGCTATTCCGGGACACCGGAAGATCCGTTCGATCTGCAGGCGCCGATCGTCGAATCTCCCGCTGCCACGGTACGCAGCATCTCGAAATGCTTTGTCAGCGCGGTTGAGGACCTGGAATGGTTCCATTCCCGCGAGGGCTGGACCGAATACCTGTCCCACCTGGCGACGCACCGGTTCAACCGCTTCGCGCTGACGCTGGGAATGCAGTACAATTACCCCTACGGCAATGAATTCATCTCCGACGCCTATTTCCACTTCGCCTATCCGTTTCTGGTCGCCGTGCCGGGCCACGCGGTTTCGGTGGCGGGACTGGCCGACTGCGAGCGGGAGAAAAACCTCGAGACCCTGAAATTCATCGGCCGCGAGGCGCGCAGGCGCGGCCTCGACTTTCAACTGGCCTTGTGGACCCAGAACTACGATCACGACGATTGTCCCAACTCCCTTCACCCGATCGTTGGCGTAAGGCCGGAGACCCTGGGCGAATATTGCCGCGACGCCCTTGCGAAAATACTGGCGGAAGTACCTGAAATCACGGGGCTTACGCTTCGCGTTCATGTGGAATGCGGGATTGCGGAAGGCGATCTGGACTTCTGGCGCACCTATTTCCAGGCGGTCGCCGGCTGCGGCAGGACGGTCGGGCTCGACCTTCACGCCAAGGGCATTGACGCGCGCATGATCGAATTGGCGCGGGCAACCGGCATGCCCGTCGCCATCTCGCCGAAATACACCTCGGAGCATATGGGCCTGCCCTATCATCAGGCGTCGATCCGGGCGCTCGAAAGTCCGCCGCGCGAGACGGCCGGCGTCTCGGGTGCAACAATCCGCGGCGGCCTTACCCTCTATACCGGCGACGACGAGGCCAAATACGCCGGCAAATGGGGGCTCAGCGAGGGCTCGCGCAAGTTCATGCGATACAGCTTTGGCGATCTGCTGCGCGAAGACCGCGACTATGGGATCCTGTTTCGCATCTGGCCGGGAACCCAGCGCATCCTGCTTTGGGCCGACCCGGCCCTTGCCGCCGGCTATGGCCGGAACTCGACCATTTGCGGCGCTGCGGGCGTCGAGCTCTGCGAGCCGCTCTCCTTCAAGGGACGGATGGGCTCGGGATTGCCCGGCGGACGCCAGGGATACGCCGACGCCTCGCTGGCCACCGCGCAGGACTGGCGCAAATACGAGCTGACCTATCGGGTCTGGGGACGCTCGATCTACAATCCCGATTCCGGCGACCATGCCTGGCGGCGCTATTTTTCCTCCGTCTTCGGCGAGGCCGCGGAAGACTGCGCCGACGCGATCGCCCATGCCAGCCGGATATTGCCGTTCATAACGCTCGTGCATACTCCGACGGCGTCCAACAATTCCTACTGGCCCGAGCTTTACGAGAACATGTCGATCGTGAACGAGGCGCCGCACCTGCCCTATGGCTACGAACTCGACAAGCCGGCGCGATTCGGCACTGTCGGGGCGTGCGATCCCCAACTCTTTCTCTCGCCGAGCGACTTCGCGCGGCAATTGCACCGGGGCGGGAACATCCGCAAGATTTCGCCGCTGACCTGCGCCAACTGGCTGGACAGGATCGCAACGACGGCGCTGGCAGGCATCGCTTCGGCCCGCGAGCGCGGCTCGCGAGACAGCGCCGAGTTCCGCCGGCTCTCGATCGACGCCACCATCCAGGGCGCGATCGGAAAATTCTTCGCAGACAAGATCCGCGCTGCCGTGCTGTGGGAACTCTACCGACTGGATGCGGACCCCGAGACGGCAAGCGAGGCAATCGCCCTCTACGCCCGGGCGCGTGACGCCTGGCAGCTTGCCGCCGACGCGTGCCGCGATGTTTATCAGCCGGACCTCACCTACGGTCCGCATAGCTGGCTTCGCGGTCGCTGGGACGACCGGCTGCCCGCGATCGACCGCGACATTGCCGACATGAAGGCGATAGCCGCGCTCCCCGCCGACGCGGCAGGCATGGCCGGCCCCGGCGCTGCCGACGCGCTCCGGCGTATCAGGGCGTGGTCCTCATCGCAGCGCACCGCGCTTGAACACACCCCGCCGGAGCGCTTCGCCCGCAACCGGGAGATTGAGCTGTCGTTTGATGCCGCAGAGCAGGCCAGCGCCGCCGCCACCCTGCACTACCGGCATGTCAATCAGGCCGAAGACTGGCAGTCGGCGCCGATGCGGGAAAGCGACGGCCGGCGGATCGGCGCCATTCCGGCCGCATACACAGATACGCCCTACCCTTTGCAATACTATTTTGAAGTCGAGGAGGCGGGTTGCTCGCAATTGTGCCCCGGGCTTGCCGACGATCTGTCGAACCAGCCCTATTGGATCATTCGGCAACGCGACAGGAAAGCGGGGATCAACGCCGCCTGACGGACGGATCGCAGGTGTCGGACTGGCATTCTGCCGCCCGGTCAATTCCCTTCGGATGCGACTGAAGACGCGGGCAACTCCACACAGTCCCTCTCACGGCACTGCCTTGCGGAACAGATTGCCCGGAATTATCTCCACAAAGGACCTGGCTCTGTTCAGATGCGCCCGGGCAGCCGAATCGGCAGCATCCGTGTCCTTGTCCAATATGGCGCTCGCAATCGTCCGGTGCTCGGAAATTGACAGGTTCATGACCTCCGGAGTGATCGACGACGCTATCTGCGCCATGATCAGCGACAATTGCATCTGCCTGTTGAGGACGGCGAGTTGCCCGTTGCATGACGCCTTGAAGACTGCGGCGTGGAACTTCTCGTTTTCGATGAGGTATGCAGAGGTCGAGAGGCGAGCCTCCTCGTTCCAGATCGCGGAAACCTCCTGTTCGAAACTGCCGCGCAGTTCTGCGTCGACCAGGTTCTGCGCCGCAAGGCGCGCGGCCAGTGCTTCGAGCTCCAGACGAATTTCGAACAGCTCGATCACTTCCTTGAACGAGAGCCGCCTTACAATGGCGCCGCGGTTTGGAACGGTCTCGACCAGTCCCTCGGCGGACAACCGGTGGAAGGCCTGGCGAAGAAGGCTTCGGCTGACGCCGAATTCCTCCGTCAGATCAACCTCGACGAGACGTTGCCCGGGAACGTATCGGCCGCTTCGGATCGCGGACCGAAGGTGGCGAACCAGTTCGTCCCCCTTCTCGCCGCGCTGGTTGTTGAGTTGAACCGTTCCCTCGTTCAATTCGGCCGTTCCCCGTTTCCCGACAATCGCTCTTACTTCATGGGAGGTCGATTTTCAACGACGATATTGTACGACAAGATTCCACACAAAATTACCGACCGAAATGATTGACAGCAGCAACATTGTCCGACACGATTGTTACAAGGGTGGAGGACCTGTCGATGATGATCGGAAAGCGTGGCGAAGCCACGACTTCAATTTGCATGCCTGACGCTACGTCGATCACTGTGCGGGACAGGGATCTCGCCAGCGATCTGATGGGCCGCCTCACCTTCACCGAATACTTCTTCCTGCTGACCACAGGCCGCGAGCCTACGCCGGACCAGAGGTTCTTCCTGGACCTGTTGCTGGTGTCGATCGCCGAGCACGGACTGGTGCCGACAAATCAGGTCGCACGGATGACCCTTGCGTCCGATCCGAAGTGCCTCCAGGGCGCTGTGGCGGCAGGCATTCTTGGATGCGGGTCCGTGGTTCTGGGAACCGCCGAAGACTGCGGAACCTACCTGCAGCAAGCGATCGTCATTTCCTCGAATTCGGACGATCGACCAACCGCGCTCAGGGAATTCGTGCAGTCGTTCCGCGATGCCGGCTCAAAGATTCCCGGCTTCGGACACCCGATGCACAAGCCGGTTGATCCCCGCGCCGAGCGCATACTTCAGCTTGCCGACGAACATGGGGTCTCCGGTGCGTATGTCGACCTGGCGCGGCAAACGCGCGATCTGGTTCATCAGGTCTGGGCAAAACCCCTCACGATGAACGTTTCGATGATGATCGCCGCCGTGCTTCTCGACCTGGATTTCCCGGCTTCCGTCTTGAAGGGCGTGCCGCTCCTGGCGCGCACGGCGAGCCTGATCGCGCATCTGGCGGAAGAGGCGGAAACGCCCATCGGATTTGTCCTGGCTCATCATGCTGAAGAGTCGATTGCGTATCGCGGCAGGTCGGAATGATTGTGGATCGCGCTGTCGAAACGGCGGCATGGGACCTTCAACGCGAACAGGACGATGCGATCTATCGCAGGCAGATTGCGTATTTGTTCGAAGGTTCGAGGTTCTACAGGGAAAAACTGACACAAGCAGGGCTTGCCAGTCCTGGCGCTGCCGGCGGCATCGCGGATATCGCCAATTTGCCTTTCACCACGAAGGACGAAATACGCCAGAGTTGCTCCACGTCAAATCCCATCGGCACGCATCTTGTGGCGCCGGAGCGCGACCTGGTTCGAATCTATTCGACCAGCGGCACGACGGGTGCGCCAAGCTACATCCCGCTGACAAGGCAGGATCTGCAGAACTGGATCTCCATCTCGTCGAGGTCGTACGGTGCGGCCGGCGTATCGCCCGGCAACCGGATCGTCTCCAGCTACAATGCCGGACCTTTTGTCGCCGGGGCCGCGCTGGGCGCGTTCGAGGCGTTGGGCCTGTGCCACATTCCGGTGGGCACAGGCAACAGCGAACGGCTCCTGGCGGCGGTGCAATTGCTGAGGCCCGAGATTCTCGCCTGCACGCCTTCCTATGCGCTCTACCTCGACGAATTGGCGCAGGCGCGAGGTATCGACCTCAGGGCGTCGTCGGTCACGCATATCCTCGTTGCGGGAGAGCCGGGCGGCGGAGAACCGGCAATACGCGCGCGGATCGAGCAGGGCTGGGGCGCGTTGGTGACCGAGGCGATGGGGATCGGCGACGTATCCGTTTCGCTTTGGGGGGAATGCGAGGCCCGGGCGGGCATGCACTTTTCCGGCCGGGGTCTGGTCCATTTCGAGCTGATCGATCCCGATTCAGGTGCCGCGCTGCCGCTGGAAAACGGCACCCGGGGAGAACTCGTCTACACGCACCTGGCGCATCGCGCCGCGCCCGTCCTGCGATTTCGCAGCAGAGACCACGTTGTCGTGTCCACCGGCCAGTGCAGTTGCGGGCGAACCTCGCCGCGCGTTCGTTGCATCGGACGCACGGACGACATGCTGATCGTGCGCGGGGTGAACGTATTTCCGTCTGCCGTGAGGGAGGTGGTCAACGAGTTCATGCCCGCCGTCACGGGAATGATGTCGATCCGCCCGGCGGCGAAGGGCGTCAGGCAGGATCCTCCGCTACCGATCATCGTGGAACTGGCTGCGGGAGCGTCGGACACCACCGGTCTGGCGGACAGAATTCGTCAGCGCCTGCGCGAAAAGCTCGTGTTTGCGGCGGCCGTCGAGTTGGTGGCTGCGGGGAGCCTGCCCCGGGCCGACTACAAATCCAAGTTGATCGACTGGAAGGCTGCCGCGCCGGAAGGCGCGCTTGCTCAGGCGGATTCAAGAATTGGGGAGGTCTCCCCTGGAGGCGCCGTGGCGTAAGGGCCAGGCCGCCTCCGCCGCGCAAGCATGTCGTGACTAAAACGCATTCTCATTCAAACGGGTCAACCCGACTGCAAAGGAAAGCATCATGAACGACAATTCCACTGTCAGGGCCAGCATTACGAGCGCCGCGACCGGCGGAAGTGCTTCCAGTCTCTCCCGGCGCACCTTGCTGCAAGGGACGGCCGCCGCAATGGCGCTGTGGAGCTGGCCGCAGCCGGCGCATGCGGCCGGAAAGCCGGTGTCGGTCGCGATCGGCGCCGACCTGACCTCCCTCGATCCGCACAAATTCGTGTCCGGCCTCGACCATGCCTTCTTCTCGAACGTCTTCGAAAGCCTGATGGTGCACGATCAGGACGGCACGCTTATTCCCGCGCTTGCCGAGAGCGTCACGGTAAGCGAAGACGGGCTTGTCCACACTTTCGCCCTTCGCAAGGGCGCCACCTGGCACAATGGCGATCCGTTCAGCGCCGAAGACGTTCGCTTCAGCTGGATGCGCTCGATCGACCCGGCGATCGGAAACTCCCGGGCCTCCGTCGTATCGAACAAGATAAAGGACATCGAGATCGTCGATCCGTACACGGTTCGCATGATCCTGAAGGCGGCGGATGCGAGCCTGCACCAGAACTTCCCGACCTATTTCTACATGGTGCCGAAGAACTATATCGAGAAGGTCGGCGACGAGGCATTCGGCGCGAACCCGATCGGCACCGGGCCGTTCCGCTATACCGATCGCAAGGCGAGCGAGTTTGTGAAGTTCGCTCCCTACGAGGCTCATTACCGGGTCGTCCCCAAAGTCGGGGAAGTTACCCTGAAGGTCATTCCCGACGATCAGACCCGGATGGCGCAAGCACAGACCGGAGAGTCGGATATCGTGACTTCCGTTCCGCTGATATTCGCCGCGAGAATGAGCGGGGCCAGCGGATTCAGAATAGTGCGGGCGCCGAGCTTCAGCAACGCGTTCATGGTGTTCAACAATCGCGGCAACAACGAAGACCTGCAAAAGGTCGAGGTGCGCCGCGCGATCAACCTGGCGATCGATCGCGAATCCCTGATGAAGGCGCTCACCTTCGGGTTCGCCACTCCGCACAAGTTCACATGCACGCCGGGAATGATCGGCTGCGATGCGGTTGCCGAAAACCCCTACAGGTACGATCCGCAGGAAGCCCGGCGGTTGCTGACGGAGGCAGGTTTCAACTTCGACCGCCCCCTGAAGATCGTCGGCCCCGCGACAGGTCGCGTGACCCAGGCGCGCGAGACCGTCGAGGCCGTCGCCCAGTCGCTGGCCTCCGCCGGCATCCGCACGGAAATCGAAATTCTCGAATTCGGCACGTGGGCGACCGTGGCGTTCGCCAAGCCGAAGGACCCGTCGATCGACATGTATCTGCTCTCCGCCGGCGATGCCAGCCCGGACCCGGGACCGCGCATGATCAGGACGCTGCGAACCGGCGAAGCGATGTCGTTCTTTTCAAACGATGAACTGGACGACGCTCTTGCCGCCCTGGGGCGCATGCGCACTGCGCAGGAGTATGAGCAACAGATGCGCGCGGTATATCTCGTCATTCACAAGCTCGCCGCGAACGTGCCGCTCTGGTCCTACGACGCCATCTACGCCGTGCGCGACGGTGTCACCTTCGAGCCGTTCAAGAACATCAACTGGCCTGTCATGTGGTACGCGGCGAAATAGGAGCGATGCAGGATTTCCAGGGATATGAACGCAATCTCGTGAGCGGTTGGATTCGATCGTGATACCCATGATACTGAGCAGGCTGGCGCAGGCGGCGGTCACATTCCTGTTGCTGACCTTCCTGGTGTTCGTGCTGGCGCGGCTGACGGGAGATCCTGCACCACTGGTTCTGTCCGCCGATGCAACGCTTGACGATTTTGCGTTCTTTCGCCGCCAGTACGGCCTCGACCGGAACTTCGTACTGCAATACCTGACCTTCCTGTCGAACCTTTTCAGCCTCGACTTCGGCAACTCGTTCCGATACCGGGTGCCGGCGCTGGATGTGGTGTTGGCCGGTATCGGCCCAACCCTGAAGCTGACCGGCCTTTCCATGCTGATCTCCGGTTTCGTCGGTGTGGCGCTGGGAACGTTCGCAGCCGTATCCAAGTCGCGGGTTGTCGATTTCACCGTCAACCTTGTCGCCAGCATCGGCCAGGCGGTGCCCAGTTTCTGGCTGGGACTGATGATGATCATCCTGTTCTCCATCACATTTCCCGTATTTCCGTCGTCGGGTTACGGCACTGCGGCGCACTATGTTCTTCCTGCGGTGACCCTGTCGTTCTTTGCGACCTCGTCGATCATCAGGCTGACGCGGGTGAACATGCAGGAGGCGTTGAAGAGCGATTTCGTGCACATGGAGCGGGTCCTCGGACTGTCCGAGCGGCGCGTCGTTCTGCGGCACGCGCTACGCAATGCATCCCTGCCCATCGTCACCTATGTCGGCCTTCAGTTCGGGCTGCTTCTGAGCGGGGCAATCGTGACCGAGCGTGTTTTCTCCTGGCCGGGGCTGGGGCAGGTCATCGTCGGGGCGATTCTCAATCGCGATTATCCGGTGATCCAGGCGACGGTACTGGTTACGGCGATCCTGTTCATGCTGGTCAATCTGGTCGTGGACATCCTGGTGGTGATCATGGACCCGAGGCTGCGCTCATGACCGAAACGACACCGCCCGCCGCAAAGGCATCGCGTCCCTCGTTTGCAGCGATCATGCCCCGACTTGCCCGGGCCCTGACCCATGACAGCCGTCCTCCCCTCATGGCGCTGGGATTCTGCGCGCTGGTGATCGTCTGCGCGGTTTTCGGCGAATCGATCGCTCCCTTTGCAAAGGACCAGGCTCATTTCACCAGCACGCTGATGCCGCCGGCGTGGACCGAGCAGGGCAACTGGCCCTTCATTCTTGGAACGGACCACCTGGGACGCGACATGCTGTCGAGGTTGATCGCCGGGGCGCGGATATCGCTGATGACGGCCGGCGCGGCAATATTTGTCGCCGGGATTCTGGGTACCCTCCTGGGATTGATCGCCGGCTATGTCGGCGGTTGGCTGGACATCGTCATCTCCCGGCTGGTTGACGCGTTTCTGGCCCTGCCCTTCATTCTGATGGCCCTGGCGCTTGTGGCTGCCCTCGGCGCCGGCACCGCCAATATCATCCTCGTGATGATCGTGACCAACTGGGCCCGCTATGCCAGGCTGGTCCGCAGCGAGGTGATGTCGGTCAAGAAGCTGGACTATGTCACGCTGGCGCGCGTCGCTGGCGTGTCTCACCCCCTGATCATACTGCGCCACATCATTCCCAACGCGATGCAATCGATCCTGGTGCTCGCATTGCTGGATGTCGGTCGCTCGATCATCCTGGAATCTTCCCTGTCTTTCCTCGGGCTGGGCATTCAGCCTCCGGACGTGTCATGGGGCCTCATGCTGGCGGATGCCCGCTCGTATCTGATGTTCGCCTGGTGGACGGCGGCTTTTCCGGGACTTGCCATCGTCGCGACGGTGATGAGCTTCAATTCAACGGGCGACTGGTTGAAGCGCCGCTTCGACCCGAGGGCGTTCCTGTGACCGGCGCTTTGGTCAGCATGCGCAATGTAAGCGTCGCGTTCGGCCCGGCAAGCCAGCCGGTGCGCGCCGTGAACCGCATTGATCTTGAGATCGAGCCGGCGCAGATCGTGGGCCTGGTCGGGGAATCCGGCAGCGGCAAGACGACCTTGTGCAACGCATTGATGCGCGGGCTGCATTCGGCAGCCCGGTTGGAAGGCAGCATCGCGTTCGCCGGTCGCGACCTGTACGCCCTGTCGGCTGCCGAACTGCGACGCCTCCGGCTGTCGGACATGACCATGATCCTTCAAAATCCGATGACAGCGCTCGACCCCATGTTCACCGTTGGCGACCAATTGCAGGAGTTGATCGGCGAGCGCGGCGTTTCCGGCAGGCAGGACATTGCCGGATTGGCGCTGGCGGCGCTGAAGCGGGTTCACCTGTCGGCGCCGGCGATGCGGCTGAAGCAATACCCGCACGAACTCAGCGGCGGCATGAAGCAGCGAGTCCTCATCGCAATGGCGACGGCCTCGAAGCCAAGGCTGCTGATCGCCGACGAGCCGACATCGGCGCTGGACGCCTCCATCCAGGACGAAATCCTGTTCCTGCTGCGCGAAGCGCGCGATCGCGACGGCACGGCGGTCCTGATCGTGTCGCACGACCTGGGAGCGATCCGGCGCGTGTCTGACCGCACGGTCGTGATGTATGCCGGCCGCATTGTCGAGGACGGGCCCACGGCCCAGATATTCCGCGAACCCCGCCATCCGTATACCCGCGCCCTGCTGGATTCTCTGCCCCGGATCGAGGGCGACGAGGTGACCATGAAGGCAATCGGCGGGCAAATCCCGAAGCTCGATTCCCTTCCTGCCGGTTGTGCATTCGCGGACCGGTGCCCGATCGCCACGCCGCAATGCCTCGCCGAGCCGCCGCCCGAACGCGTCACCGGGCAGAACCGGACCTTTTGCTGGGAGGCGCAATGATGAGCGAGGCAACTCCCGCGCCAACCCCGCTTCTGCAACTGGAAAGCGTCGCCAAGGTCTACCGCTTCGCCAGACAAAGCCTGTTCGCGCCCCGCCGCGAACTGGTTGCGGTCGATGGGGTGAGCTTCAGCCTGCCGCAAGGGAAAACCTTTGGTCTTGTGGGTGAGTCCGGCAGCGGCAAGTCAACCGTGGGAAAGCTGATACTGCGGCTCGAACGACCGGATTCGGGGGTGGTCCGCTTCGATAACCGTGACATCTTTGCCCAGGATGCGGCGCAGTTGCGCCGGTATCGCGCGCAGGTGCAACTGGTTCTTCAGGATCCCTATGGGGCGCTCAGCCCACGCATGCGGATCGGCGGCATTGTCACCGAACCCATGCGCGCTCAGGGCATGTCGCGCGAAGAGGCTTACGAGCAAGCGGGAGAGATGCTGCAACTCGTCGGTCTGGACCCCGAAGTGATGCGGCGCCATCCGCACCAGTTTTCGGGCGGGCAGCGCCAGCGGATCGCGATCGCCCGCGCGCTCGGGGTCAAGCCGCGACTGGTCTTGCTGGACGAGGCCGTGTCCGCACTCGACGTGTCGGTGCGGGCGCAAATCCTCTTGCTGCTGAAATCGCTTCAGAAGCGCCTGGGCGTTTCCTTTGTCTTCATCGGCCATGACCTGGCCTCGGTTCGCTTCATGAGCGACGAAGTCGGGGTGATGTATTTCGGCCGAATAGTGGAAATCGGCCCGGCCGCGCGGGTGCTCGGCGCGCCGAGGCATCCCTACACGCGGCATCTCGTCGAGACCGCGCGCGGCGACATTCCCCTGAGCTCGCGGTCGCAGCCGACGGAACTGCCCGATCCGTTCTCGCTGCCGTCGGGTTGCCGCTTCCGCAATCGATGCCCCCTGGCCACCGCGGAATGTGCGACGCAGGAACCGGCGCTGCGCCCGGTGGGCCACCGGCACGACGCCGCCTGCCATCACGTAGAGGCGGAGACCGTCGACACCCTGGCCCCGCCGCACGCACTGGCCCCGCAAAAAACCTGAGAGGAGAGTCAGCAACATGAAGAACTCGATCCCCGAACCGTTCCAGGCATGGCCCAAGCACACGGGAAACTGGGGGCGCTGGCCCGACAATGACCGCGGCGCCCTGAACCTGATCACTCCCGAAGCGGTCATGCGGGGCATCCGATCGGTGAAGCTGGGGCTGAGCGTGCCGTGCGCGAGGCCGATAGCAATGACGGATCCCAACCGCCCGGACACGCCGCCGGCGGCGCATGAGATGGTCTATCACCACGCATTGGGCCGGGAGGGCGAGTGCAATTCGGCCGGCGACCGGCTGTCGATCCGGGTGCACGGCATGCTGAATACTCATATCGACGCCTTCTCGCATGTCGGATTCCGCGGATTTGGCTATGACGGAATTGCGTTTGACGAGATGGTGGACCCGAAGCAGGGAGCCTCGCGGTACGACATCACCGACATGCAGGGAATCGTGACGCGGGGCGTCTTTGTCGACGTCGCCCGCGCCCGCGGCGTGCGCGGCCTTGAACCGGGAGACTGCGTACTTCCGCAGGATATTGCCGCAACGCTCGAGCGGCTGCAGCCCGGCGATGCCATGCTCATCCGTACAGGCGTCACGCTGACCGGAGGCAAGGTCGGCACACGCAAGGCTGACGGCAGTGCAAACATCCATTATCCGATCGCCGGGCTGCATGCCGATTGCATCGACCTGCTGGCGAGCCGCGACATATCGATACTGGCCTCCGACTCGCCCAGCGACACCTATCCGAGCCCTGTGCCCGAATATTGCGAATCGCCGGTTCATCGCCTGTGCCTCACCTTCTGGGGGATCCCGCTGGTGCACAACATGGACCTTGAGAAACTGGGTGATCTTTGCGCCGAAACCGGGCGCGACGACTTCCTGTTCATGGTTTCGGCCCTGAATTTCGCCCGGGCAACGGGTTCGCCCTGCACGCCGGTTGCCGTTCTGTGACACCGCCAGGGTGAACCCGATCTTGTGGGCGTCCATCTGGCGGGCGGGAAAGAACATGCCGGCGAGATCGGGGACCGGATGCCTTGTCTCCCCGCGCCGCCAGCCATTCCGCATGGCGCTCGTGCAGGTTCCCAACCGGCGCCTTTCCTGCCGCGCCAATTCCGCACACTTCACCGGAATTTGTACCATCCATAATTAATTGGGACTGTTTGCAATTAGTCGGGATTATCCGGGATTTCGCGGGAATTGCCGGGTGGGTGTGATTTTCGCCGGTGTGGCGCGCCCTGCCGCGAAGTCCTGCGGTTCAAAGCTGGCTCAAACTCCATTCGAGCCATCTTCACCAATACTTTGAACGCTCTTCAAGAACCGATGAATCGACGACTGCGAGGGAGCCCGATCACCAAATTCGGCCCGGCACGCCTCTGCAAGTTTGGCCCAAGGGACAGGCGGCGCCTTCGATGCGCAGCAACTACAGCATGTCCAGGCACGGCGGGACGCCCAGGCCCGTCGGTCTGCTCGCAACGACAAACCGGTCGGGCCGCAGGATTATCGCGTCGGTCCTGTAACCCCGCATCCAGCGCAACAATGTCCCATCCACGTCGATCAGGGCGGCCTCGGGCCCCGTCCTGTCGGTGGGAGATTTGAGGGTGAGGAAACTCAGGCCGAGCGCCTTCCAGGCGTCCTTCTCTTCGGGGCTCAGAAGGTTCTCGGGGTTCTCTCCGACGCCGATCATGGTCATGCAATCGCCGAGCCATCCGTCCAGCGGTCCCCTTTGCCCTCTGCTGGACCAGACAATCGGCTGCGGGATCATCCTGCCGACCGCGCTTTTCTCGCCGACAGCGCCGCTCAGCCAGCCGCGAGCGATCGAGGGGGGGCGGAACCGTTCCGGAGAAACTCCGAGACCCAGCCGGGACAATGTCGTCGTGATGAAGGTCCGTATCATTTCTCCCCGTCCCATCTCGCGTTTGATGAGGCGCCCCAGCGCGAGCGAGCTTTGCGTCAACATTTCGACATTGGGTGCGCGCTCGACCTCATAGGTGTCGAGAAGCGTCTCCGGCAGACGGCCGTTCAGGACCTCGCGCAGCTTCCAGGAGATGTTGAATGCGTCACGGATGCCGGACTGCATGCCCTGCCCCGCCCAGGGCGGCATCAGATGCGCCGCGTCGCCAAGCAGACAAACACGCCCGACACGCCAGTATTCGGCGCGCCGCACGTGGTGCTTGTAAAAGGCACTCTGATGGATTTCGATCTGGTCCGACCCGATGCCCAGTTCGGCGAGCAGAGTCCAGAGCTGTTCTTCGGTTTCGAAATCCTTTTCCGATTCGTCAGGATTGAGCGGAAATTCCCACCGGTGGTTTCCGAGCGCCAACGGAATGTCGACCACCGGCCTGAATCGATCGGTCCAGAACGTCAGCATGTGCCGGTTCGGCCACCACCCTTTTACACGCGCATCAATTACCACCCATGTCGTATCCAGCGTCGAGCCAATGAGAGGTACTCCGAGGGTGCGCCTCACAAAACTGGAGCCCCCATCGCAAGCCAGCGCGTATTTGACTCTCGCGACCGTCATTTCGCCCGAGGCGATATCCTTCGAGGCGATCCGGACTGCGTCTCTGTCCTGCTCCAGCCCCACAACCTCCGCTCCGAAGCGAACTTCGACTTTATCGGAATACCGCTCCACACCGGCCCTGAGCGTCTGTTCCATCTTCGGCTGATAGATCATGTTGGCTGTCGGTTGGCCGATCTGCGACAGTCCCAGCTTCAGCCGCGCAAGTTCGCGGCCCTTATAGGTCGACCAGCGCATCACCTGGGTGGGCTCCATGTCCTTCAGCAGCTCACGATCCAAACCGACTGATTGGTAGCACCGCAGTGTCCAATCGTTGACCGTGACGGCTCTGGCCCGTTGATACACCCCCATGTCGCGCTCAAGCACGATCGTCTTGATCCCGTACGCTCCAAGGAAGTTTGCCGCCGAGACCCCGCTGGGCCCGTATCCGACGATTGCGACATCCGCATCGAACATCTGCTCAGCATCCATTCCTTGTCGTTCCTCATTCGACGACAGGCGAGGCCCGTCTGTTCTGCAGCAGTGGTCCGGTTCCGAAATCTGCATCCCGGTTCGGCGGCCTCGACAGCAAGCGCCGGATTCAATCCGCCGGACCTGGCGGCCGGGCCATGGCGCTTGAAGGGTCTATTCTGCCGGAAGGCGAGCCAACCGGTCCCAGTCACGATAGGATTGGTGGAAATCGCTGTATGAGTTCCACACTTGGGCGAACCCGGGATGGCTGGAGCATTTTTCGGCAACCAGTTTTTCCCAACCCGATTTGAGCTCGTTCAGGAGAGTTTCCGACCAGCGTCTAATCTCGGTTCCGCGATTCGCGATCCGCCTTAGCGCATCAGCCTGCAGAGCCTCCCCCTGCGCCAAAGAGGCGAGAACGCCGCTTTTGCAACAGGTCTCGACAATTGCGCGCTGCGAATCGGACAGGCTCTCCCAGGCGCCGCGATGGATCATCAGGTCGAAGGCGGCAGTCATCTGATGCCAGCCCGGCATGTAGAGAAAGCGCGACACCTCCTCCAATGCGAATTCGGCATCGATCGCCGGCGTAAGATATTCAAGGCCGTCGAGTGCACCGCTGAGCAAGCCTGCGCGCGCTTGCAGGATCGTGCCGAAATCACCACCTGCGCCATGGACAACCGCGCCGAAGCTGCGAAGCAGTTCCCCGCCCAAGCCCAGAAATCGAAGCCTGGCTCCGCGAAAATCCACGGCGCGCTCGAATTCGCGACGATACCAGCCACCGCATTCGGCCGAAATCAGACCGGCGGGAATTGAAACGATATCGAATTTGCGGAAGAGACGCTGCTGATGCTCGATCCCCCCGCCGTGATAAAGCCATCCCATGAATTCGAGCGGGCCAGACCCGAATGGAATTGCGCCGGAAAAGAGCGTGAACGCAGGGTCTTTCTCTTCCCAGTATCCGGGCATCGAAAAGCAGAAAGGCAAGTTTCCGCTCGACACGGCGTCGAAGTTGCGCAGCGCCGGACCGAACGCGTTGTGCTCGTGAAAGGCGAAGGAGATCGCACCGTCCGAGCAGCACTCGATCTGTTCCGCGAGCCCCCTTGCCAACGCGCCGATTTGCACCGTGTCCCGAAAGGTTGTGGCAAAGTCGAAATGCATCGCGGTTACCGGCGTCCCATTCTGAGCCCGCAAGGCGGCTCGCAACAAATCCAGTGCAGATCCGGCAGCACCCTCGCGGGGGAGGCAAAAATCATAGCTCAAGTCCGGACTCCGCGACGTCGGGCCGCCGGCGCCGGGCGGCTGGCTCGACCGGAATGTCAGAACGACCGGCCTGCGGTCCTTCCTTCGCCGCGCCCTCGATCCTTGCCATCCACGCGGCCTTTGCGGGTTCGTCGCAACGACCGAATGCGATCGTTTTTCCGGTAGCCGGATCCCGCACACAGGCCGTCGCAAAGGTGAAGAAGCCGGTGACTTTTCCAATCAGTTCGCCTGACCTGTCGAGATGCGTCAGGCTTCCGCGCGCCGCTCCCGCGACCCAGACCGAACCGTCCTCGTCGACCATGACAGCCCCGGGTCCCGCGACCGTTGCCCTGGCAAACGGATGCGGCTTCGATGCCCGGCCGGTTCCGTCCAGCCTAAGTTGAAGGATCATGCCGGCGTCCGTCCCGACCAGCGTTATGCCGGCCGACGGCTGTGACGCGACGCAGACCGGTTCGTCGTCGAGTTCGATCCGGGAGCGAACGATTCCCCCGGCATCGAGAGCGACAAGGCGGCTCCGATCGCGATCGGCGACAACGATACCGCCATCTGGCAGGGCTGCGAGCGATAGCCTGGCGCCCAGCCCCAGACCCGACAAGTCGGCAATCGGCTCGAGCGTCCCATTCCCCACGGCGACGAGATTATCATCGGAGTCGATGGCAAGCACCCGTCCGTCCGTTCCGGCAGCAAGGGCGCGAAAGACGCCCGATTGCACCGTCTCGAAGCCGCCTGGCGTATCGGCGCTCAAGCAGGCCAGCGATCCGCCTTCCGCGATCGCGACGATTCGTGCGCCCTCAACCATCGGCTGGGTGAAAGCGCCAGCAATCATGCTTGACGCGGCGAGCGTGTAGGCGCGTTCCTTCCGTCCCTCACTGGTCCGGCCGGCGATCACGTCAAGCAAGGCCTTGGGATCATGTGGAGCGTCCATGCCACGCCACGCGACGTGCTGGTCGGGACGAACAAGGACGAGCGGATAGCCGCTGAACTTCCCCTCGGCGTCGGCCGGAAGATCCAGCGTCGAGAACGGAATGGCGTCGCGCCCGGCCTGGTCGATGAGACTGGCGCAGTCTGGCGCGTTGGCGCCGATGCGCAAAAGCGTGAAGCCGCTTCCAAGCCGGTCGAAAAGGCACGCTCCGTCATCGAGCCAGACATGCGGCACGCGGACACCGGGCGCGGAACTCTCGACATAGCGCTCCACGGACCATTCAGGACGGACACCATCGTCATAGGCGATGATCGGCGAGGTATCGTAGAAATACCCCAATTGCATTCCGGGACAGTTGAACTCGGGAAGGTTGATCCGGTCGATCGCCTCGCCGAGCGCAACTTTTTCCTCCGGCGAAGCGTGGGGAAGCTGATCTGGCCCGTTGCCGATCAGCGGCTGCAAATCCCTGACCCATTTCGAAACGCGCGCCGCCACATTGCTGCCGATTGACGCGCGTTCGTCGTGATAGCTGTTGAGCGCCCCTTCCGACAGCCAGCCCTGCAACACGCCGGCCAGAAGCCAGGACAGAGCGGTCGCATCCGCGATCCCGGCATTCATCCCGAAGCCGCCCATCGGGACCCAGATATGCGCGGCGTCGCCGCATAGAAACACGCGTCGCGAGCGGAACTTCGTCGCGACCATCGCGCGCGGCGTCCAGCGAACCTGCTGGAGAATCTCATAGTCGAACGGTTCCCCCACGGCCGCAAAGATCGCCGGCTCAGGGTCGAAGGTCTGAAGATCGTCCTTGTCCGGAACGCGGATATGCACCAGCCAACGGTCGACGCCATCGATGGCCACGATATTGCAGCCGCCGATGAAACGGTACATCCATGCCGGGGTTCGCGCGTAGAGTTTCGAAAGGAACGGGGCGCGCATGAAGGTCGCGATCCGCTTGCCCAGCGCCGGAATGCCCTCCAGGCGGGCGCCGATGTCGGTGCGGACCATGCTGGCCCCGCCGTCGGCTCCCACCAGGAAATCGCCGCGGAAGGTGTGCCGCTCCCCGGTATCGACATCTGCGGCCACGACGGTCACGCCGTCTTCGTCCTGATCGAATGACTCGACGCGCAGTCCTTCCCTCAGATCGATAGAGTATTCCTCCACGGCATGGTCCCTCAGCACGGGTTCCACGAACATCTGTGAAACGAATTGCTGGGGCTCCGGTGTCGGCCAGTCCGCGCCAACGCCAATTGCCTTGCCGTTGCGAAAGTCATCGGGAGTGGGGCGTTTGAACCGCGTCAACGTCTCGTCGTTCATCTGCGTCATGTAAACGACGTCGGTATTGTGGTCGTGGGGAAGCCCAACTTCGCGGACCTTGTCGGCGCATCCGAGCCGCCGGAAGATTTCCATCGTCCGGGCGTTGATCGTGTTGCAGCGTGGACTTGCTGGCACGTTGCGCCGCTGCTCCAGCACGATGCTCGCGATACCCAGACGGGCAAGGTCCATGGCCAGGGTCACGCCGACCGGCCCGCCACCCGCGATGATGACCTGAGCCGGTTGCCGATCGGCCATGCCTTTCCGACCCAACTGTGCCGGTATGCTGTCGTTTCGAGCCATGACGCTTTACTCCTGGATCAAGCTTGCTTCGGTGTGGACCGCATTCGCCGGGTTCGACCGGCCCTTGCCGGAGGCGCCCGACTGCAGGAGATCGAGCGCGACATCGACGATCATGTCCTCCTGACCACCAACCATGCCCCGCCGTCCAAGTTCGATCAGAATCCTTCGCACATCGACGCCGTACCGGGCCGAGGCCGCCTCGGCATGCCGGAGGAAACTGGAATAGACGCCTGCATAGCCAAGGCTCAGCGTTTCGCGGTCGATGCGAACCGGGCGGTCCTGTAGCGGCCGGACAAGTTCGTCGGCGGCATCCATCAACGCGAACAGGTCCGCCTTGACTGCAAGTCCCGACCGTTCGGCGGCGGCCGCGAACACTTCGATCGCCAAGTTCCCCGCGCCCGCGCCCATGCCCGCCAGGGATCCGTCCACACGGGTCGCACCATGCGCGACGCCGGCAAGCGAATTCGCCACGCTCAAGCCCAGATTCTCGTGGGCATGAATGCCGCGTTCGGTCTCCGGCTGCAGAACATCGTTGAACGCCCCCAGGCGCGCGGCGACCGCCTGCGGCGTCAGTGCGCCGGCGGAGTCGGTCACATAGACGCAGTGGGCGCCGTAGCTTTCCATCAGTTTGGCTTGCTCCGCGAGGGCGGCCGGCGGGGCCATATGCGCCATCATCAGGAAACCCGACACATCCATGCCCAGTTCGCGCGCCTTCTCGATGTGCTGGCGAGAGACGTCAGCCTCGGTGCAATGGGTCGCGACGCGGACAGAGCGAATCCCGGCATCGAAGGCTGCCTTCAGGTCGCTGATTGTGCCAATCCCGGGAATTAGCAGTGTCGTCACCACGGCATTCGACACGGCAGCGGCCACCGCCTCAATGTAGGCGAGATCGGAATGTGCCCCGAAACCGTATACAAAGGAGGAGCCGCCCAGACCGTCCCCATGTGCGATCTCGATGGCGTCGACGCCCGCCCGATCCAGCGCGCCGGCGATGTCCGCCACCTGCTTCAGGCTATAGCGGTGCCGGATGGCGTGCATTCCATCCCGCAACGTAACGTCCTGCAGGTACACATTCTTCCCGGTTATCTCGGTCATCTTTTCAGCCTCAAGGATTCATGGTCCGACATGCCCGTCCGGCCGGTCATGCGACTTGTGCGCGGAGGGTCGACGCCATGTTCTCGCCAATCCTCACGGCGGCGGAGGTCATGATATCCAGGTTCCCGGCATAGCCCGGCAGGTAGTGCCCGGCTCCCTCGACTTCGAGGAACACGGCTACCTTCAGCAGCGTTTCGGATGCGGTCTTTCCGGCGATCGGAGTCAAGGCGCTGCGAACCGGATCGAACTGGATGTCCTGCTTGAGCCGATAACCGGGAACGAAGCTTCGGACCTTCATGACCATGTCTTCGATCGATGCGGAGATTGTCGTTTCCTCGCCCGGATCGCACAGGCAGAAGACCGTATTGCGCATGATCAGAGGCGGTTCGGCAGGATTGAGGATGATGATCGCCTTGCCCTGATTCGCCCCGCCGACGGTCACGATCGCCCGGGAGGTGGTTTCGGTGAACTCGTCGATGTTGGCGCGCGTTCCCGGCCCGGCCGACTTCGAGGAGATTGACGCGACGATCTCCGCGTAATGCACCGGCGTCACCCGGCCGACTGCAGCGACGATCGGTATCGTCGCCTGCCCGCCGCATGTCACCAGGTTGACGTTGACCTCGTCGCGAATTGCGTCGCCATTCACGCTGGGAACGGCATAGGGCCCGATCGCGGCCGGCGTCAGGTCGACCACGCGCTTGCCGTGCTGCCGCAACACTGCGTCGTGCCTCTTGTGTGCGCCCGCCGAGGTAGCATCGAACACGATCTCGATATCCTCGAACTGGGGCATGCGGATCAGGCCGTCGATCCCTCCTGCGGTCGTCGCGACGTTCATCCGCCCGGCCCTTCGAAGTCCCTCCGATTCGGGGTCGATGCCAACCACGGCCGCCAGATCGAGCACCTTCGAGAGGCGCTTGATCTTGATCATCAGATCCGTCCCGATGTTGCCGCTTCCGATGATTGCGACCTTGGCGCCGGCCATCACACCCGCTCCTTGTATGTGAAGGAAACCTTGCCGAACATGTCGAAATCCGCCTCGACCCAATCCCCCGGTTGCAGGGCGATCATCGGCGCCAGTGCTCCGGTCAGAACGATGTCGCCAGCCCGCAGGGGTGCGCCCCGCCGCGCAAGCATGGAGGCCAACCATGCCGCCGCGCGCAGCGGATCGCCCATGCACGCGCTGCCCACGCCCTTCACTGGGTCCGCGCCGTTCTTCCGCAATTCGACCCGGCAGTCCGCCAGCCGGAGGGTGCGCGGATCGATTTCGATATCGCCCAGCACGAAAGCGGCAGAGGACGCGTTGTCTGCGACCGTATCTGCAAAGGTTATTTTCCAATCGGCGATGCGGCTGTCCACGATCTCCAGCGCAGCGACCGCATGCCGCGTCGACGACAGAACCCGCATTTCGTCCGCGTCCGGATCGTCAAGGTCTTCAGCGAGAACCAGAGCAATCTCGGCCTCTGCCTTTGGCTGCAAGAGCCTGTCTGCGGACAGCCCGCCATGGTTGGCGACCAGCATGTCGTCGAACAGCACGCCGTAGTCGGGCTGGGTTACACCAAGCTGCTTTTGAACGGCTTGCGATGTGAGGCCGATCTTGCGCCCCACGATGCGGCGCCCCTCGCCTTGCCAGAAAGCAGTGTTGCATTCCTGGACCGCATAGGCGGCCTCCTCATCGGTCGGCCCGAAGACACTGCGCAAAGGCGGGATGGACCCGTTGGAATAGGCCGCCCGGAGTTCATGTGCCACGGCTTCGATCTGGTGCTGTGAAAGCATCGATTGTCCTGCTCTGGAAATGGGGTCGATCAAGGCTTTGCAGATCAGAACGTCTCGCTATCGGAACGGCTGCGAATCCGATCGAACCAGGGGCATTCACCCTGACTGATCTTGAAATTCCCCGGAATGACCTGCACAGCCGCTCTCAAACCGGCCTCGCCGGCTGCGCGGCGGATCTTGCGCATCTCGTCGAACTGGCGTCCGTCAAGCCACATGAGATCGTGTCCCCACAGGCTGGACCCCATCGTCAGTTCGGAGGATTCCCAAATGTCGGGGTCGATGGTGCGCCCACCCCACCCGTACTCGACCATGAATCTGGACGGACCGTAGGCATAGAAGGAAGTCATGAAGTCGTTGGTGTGACGGCCCAGCGACATGCCGATCCGTCCCTCCTCGACCCGCGCGATATCATAGGCCTGACCGACGTCGTCCAGCGACAGCAGTTCCATCATCAAATGGTTGAGGCCGTTCCTGGGCGCTTCCACCAATGCGAGGCTGTGATGCCTTTGGTTGATGTGAAAGAACATGATCCGTGTCGGCCTGGCCTGATAGTCGGACAGCCTGAACCCCAATACATCCTGGTAGAACCAAAGAACGTCTTCGATCCTGGATACGTATATGACCGCGTGACCGACACCCAGAGGGCCTGTCCGGAACCCGGAAATCCGGCGCCCCGGAACAAAGGGGTCGCTAGCGACGATCGGGGTGTGAAAGAACTCCAGCCGGGTGCCGGCGGGATCCCGGGCGGCGATGGCATCACCCACCTCGCGCTTGGCGCATTCAGCGGCGCTCAGGCGGCCAAACCGGATGCCCGCACTTTCCAGCCTGCCGCCCAAGGCGTCCAGAGCTGCTGCGTCGGCAACCTCCCAACCCAGGATCGGGTTGCCTTCCGGTCCTTCGCCTTCGTCTTCGACCCAAACGCGCTGCTTTCGGTCATCCATGCGAAAACTTAGCCGGCTTTTGGTGCGATCCACCAATTGCAGACCGAGGAAGTTCTCGCCCCAGTCCGACCAATCATCAATCCGGGTGGAATTCAGGCCGATGTAACCCAATGACTTCAGCAATCGATCCTCCCTGCATCGGTCTTGCTTGCAATGCCTTCCGGCTTGCCGCGACGTGCAACCAGATTAGAGCCGCAGGGGTATATTGTTCAAATTCAAATTCAAAATTTAAAACATTCATCGCATCAATAAAGAGGTCCCACTCAACCGGGATCGAGACGCCAAGCGGGGTGTTTGTAGTAAGAGATAATCAGTTCCCGCAGCCAAAGATGGCCGGGATCCGAATCCTGTCTGTTGTGCCAGATGAGCGACACCGGCTGGGGCTCGGTTTCGATCGGAAGCGCGGCAAACTCGACCCGGGACTGGGCGAACCAGATCGCACGCAGTTCCAGTGGAGCTGTCGCTATGTAGTTCGTGCGCGACAGGATGTGCGGCACAGCGGCCAGCCGCGGCACCGCCAGCAAGGAATTGCGCCGGATCGCCTGTCGCTGGAGTTGAATTTCAAACAGGGTCGGCTGCGACTTTTTTCGTTCCAGCGCCACATGCGCGGCCTGGAGGTACGACTCCATCGGCAATGTGCCGCCTGCGTATTTCCCGAACTCGGGATGATCCGCGCGGAACGCCACTCCGTTCGTGGAGTTGAACAGTTCCGAAACCGCAAAGCCCGCCCGGCCGTGAACGAAGCCCATTCCGAGGTCCGCAAAACCGAGCTGGAGAGCCTCGTGATAGGTTTCGTCGGCAAGCGTATCGATCTTGAGCCGAATTGCGGGTCCGCCTCGTGCAACAAGCTCGATCAGCGGCGGCAGGATGACCTGTTCCCCCACATCGCTGAGGAGAATTCTGAACTCGCGCGTCGACTGGGCCGGTTCGAAATTCGCGCCCCCGGACAGGCCGGCCCGGATCATCGCAAACGCCTCCGTCACCGATTTGCCCATGCGCTGCGCATAAGCCGTCGGAATCATTCCGTCGCGGCTGCGAATGAACAATGGATCGCCGGTGTGTTGCCTCAGGCGCGACAAGGCGTTGCTCACCGCAGACTGGGTCAGGCCTAACCGCTCGGCAGCAATCGAGACGCTTCCTTCCTGGAGAATGGCATCGAAGACACGCAGGAGATTGAGATCGAACGTATTCAGTTTCATTGGCGCGATCCTGGGCTTGGGGCGGCCGCCGACACTCGACCCACCGGGGCCCGGGCCGGTCGGCCACGCGCCGCCGCAGGCGGCCTCCCGGTCCCTTTCCGATCGGCGGGCGAGCCCGCCGATCGGGCGGCGCCTACATCGAGCCTGGAAGCCAGGTGACCAACGCCGGAAACAGAATCAGAAGTGCGATCTTTATCAGCGTCGCGGCAAAGAACGGGGTGCATCCTGCATAGACGGTTCCGAGCCTGATGCGGGGATCCAGCGACGAAATCACAAAGATATTAATGCCGAATGGCGGAGATATCTGTCCGGCCTCCATGCAGACGAGAGTCATGATGCCCCACCAGATCGGATCGTAGCCGAGGGAATGCACGATCGGGACAAAGATCGGGATTGTGATGAGCATCATCGAGAACCCGTCCATGACCGTCCCCAGTACAAGATAGGTCATCACGAGAACGAGGATCACTCCCAGCGGAGAAAGGCCAAACCCGTTGAGGAAGCTTACGAATGCTTCCGGCAGCCCGCTAACGCCGAAAAAGAAGGTGAGCAGGGTGACGCCGATCAGGAGGGAATAGATCATGGCCAGCGACATCGTCGCATCGCCGATCGTCCGCCAGAAACCGTTCACGTTCAGCTTGCCCCTCACCAGCGCGATCAGGAAAGTGCCGATGGTTCCCACGGCGCCCGCTTCCAAATCGGTGAAGAAGCCGAAATAGATGCCTCCGAGAACGAGCCCGAGCACCACCAGAACCGACCAGGCGCCCTGGGCGGCGACCGCGACCTCCCGGAAACTCCCACGCGGCGCTATCGCGATGTCCCCCGGTCGCAACGTGACCCAGGCGAGAATCGTCAGCATGTAGAGCGCGACCGCCAGAAGCCCCGGTATGACAGCGCCGATAAAGAGCTGACCTATCGATTCCTCCGTCATGATGGCAAAAAGAATAAGCGCGGATGACGGCGGGATCAGCTGGCCGAGGGTGCCGCCGGCGGCAATCGTGCCGGAGACGAGCGCCGGAGAGTAATCCCGATCCTGCATCTCCTTCATGGCGATGCGCCCAATGGTCATCTGCGTCGCGATGGAAGATCCGGTGAGCGTTCCAAATCCTGCGCAAGCCAGGATCGACGCATAGGCCAGACCGCCGCGGAAATGTCCGAGAAGTGCCTGACCCAGTTTATAAAGGTCAGTTCCAATTCCTGCGATCCCGGCGAACGCGCCCATCAGGAGAAAGAACGGCAAGACGGAAAGGGATTCCTGCACCACGAAGCCGCTGACTTCGGAACCCATCAACGTTGTGGCGCTTTTTGTGTCGAACAGCATGGCGCTGCCGATAAGGCCCGCAAGACCCATCGCAACTCCTACTGGCACGGCAAGCAGCACAAGCAGGAACAGCGCTGCAACGATGACGCTGGCCAGGAGAACGGGACTGGAAGGGGTCAGCCCAGCGAGAAAATCCACCCCGAACACACCGAGCAGGGTGAGGACGAGGACGCACACAGCCAGCGTGACCGCAACACCGGCCAGGACGGCTGTCCTGGTCGTGGCAAGGATCGCATGGAAGTCGGCTATGGCTCGCACTGCAAAAGCCACGCCGCCGAAGAAGATTGCGCCGGACATCACCTTGAAGAAGGGCTCCAGCGGCAGTCCGGTCATGACAGTGGTCTGGTTCGTTGCCCCGAAGTTTGCAGCGTGGTGCCAAACCGACACCGCCAGGATCATGAAAAGCACCGCCCCGAGCAGATTGCCGAGATAGTTCAAAATCGTGCGCCAATGGTCTGGCAGACGTCCGGAAACCAGGTCGATCTTGAGCGCGGCTCCGGCGAAAAGACCGAATGGCAGGCATGTCGTGGCGGTGATGGCTACCAGTAGCGTGATATACTCGTTGAGCCCGAACAGGCTCGTTCGAAAGAAATTCCGCAGGAGTATATCCGCCACCGTGGCGCCGGCCGCGATGACCAGAGAGGATACCGCTACAAGGGCGATACGGCGCCCTGCGAACGCGAAAGCGCCTTCCATCTGTCGAACGGATTTCTGGAAGAAAAGGGCCGAGGCGCGGTCAGATCGATCTGTCGTCAATTTGTCTTACCCTTATGGTCCCCGTACACGAATCGGTACGGGGACACAGCCCGGTCGCGAACCGCACCCACCGTCAACCGGGGGACGGTTCGCGAGTCTCCTCGGACCCATTGGTTGCTACGTCGTCAGTCGGGATGCGCCGGAAGGCAGCGAATGCCTGCAGGTCACTATTTTCCGGCTTCGACTTCAAGTTGAATCGCCGCCTTCACCGACCCGAGCATTGCCTCGCCGTTCTCGGCGCCGGCCAGCCAGGCTTTCGTCGCCGCCTCGAAGGCGGGTTTCAGCTTCTCGCGCTCCGACTCGCTGAGTTCGCGGGAGTCCAACTGACCTTCCTCGATCAACTTCTTCAGTCGACCCACTGCGTCTTCCTCGACCAGTTTGGAAGCCCAAACGGAAGCATCATGCCCGCTGTTTGCGTCGACGACGGATTTGAGATCGTCGGGCAAGGCGCCGTACCATTTTTCGCTGATCGCAACGAACATCAGGCCTCCACCGAAATCGCCGCGGATCTCCTGATTCAGCACCTCCCCCAAGGCGAATTCGGTGACCACCGTGTTGGTCGAGAGAATGCCCTCCACCGCGCCCTTGGAAAGGGCCTGGTGGTATTCCGGGAAACGGACGGACAGCGGCACCCCGCCTGCCGTCTCGATCATGATTGCGCGCTCTTTCGAGCCGACGGCGATCTTCTTCCCCGCCAAATCCGAGACATCTTCAATCGGGGCGGTCGCGTATATGCTCAGATTGCTGGTTGCCTGCGTCAGAGCCAGACGCGCACCGCTCAAGCCCGGCAAGGTCTGGCCCTCGTAAAGATTCCACAACGCTCCCGCCGCGATGGCTGTATCGTCATACAGACCGGGAAGGGTAATCGCGCTGTAGCTTTGGAATCGCTTGCCATACGCCAGCGGGAAGTCCCAGGCCGCTTCGACCAGGCCCTGCTCGACACGGCTGAGCGCTTCCCCGATCTTCCCCATCCGGCCGTCGCAGAAGATCTGATAGTCGATTCGACCACCGGACGCTTCCTTGATCCGGCCCGCCCAGGTCGGAAGCAGATCCGTGCACACGAACGACGCCGAAGGGGCGCCTGCGGCGATCCGCATTGTGAAGTCGGCGGCAACGGATCCGCTGGCCGGCAATGCTGCAGCGCAAGCCGCCAACAGCAGTTTGAACTTGTTTTTCATGCGTCTCCTCCAATGTTTCGGTCTGAATGCAGAGCGCCCCTGCCGGTCGACCATCCCGATGCCGTCGTTCCTCGCGACCCACGGGCGGCAGGCAGACGCGCCGGTTCTCCTCGCCCGCAAAAATGCGTAGCCGGAAGCTCGGGCAGGTCATTCCTCATCTGCCGGGCCGCTCCGACCCCCCAAGCTCCATGGCAATTAAACAGGGCTTGCGGTTCTTTTCAATCAAAATTATACGTTTATGACTTTTTGACGATTGGAGCCCGCTTGCGGCGAGATCATCGCTCAAATGCCGAATTCAAAAATCTCATTGGAATCATTGAGTTGCCTGTGGATATCGATATTCCGACATTTGCTCGCGAGGCTTCTGAAACGGGATGCAAATGACGCGATCGGACCACCAGCCGGGGTCGAAGCGTTCAATTTAACCTGGGAGAGCCGATGTCATCTCATTCATCCCGGCATTCAGCCGGAGGCATTGACTGGTATATTGAGCGGGCCGGCTCGGGCCCCGCGCTGATCCTTGTACCCTCGGGCGAGGGCGATTGCAGCGCATTCCACGATCTGATCGAGCATCTGGCAGGCCAGTTCTCCATCCTGACCTTCGATACGCCGGGTTTTTCGCGCAGCAGCACACCCTCGGGCGAGCACGCGATGACGATTCCTGCGCTGGCGGGTCATATCGCAGCCCTGGTGCGCTCACTCGGCATCGGCCCGGCGACTTTTTATGGCTGCAGTTCGGGAGGGCGCGCGGTGCTCGATCTGGTTTCCGATCATCCCGAACTGGTGCGCAATGCGATCGTGCATGAAGTGGCCTTGCCGAGCCCCTGGGTCGAGGCCACCCTGGACCCGATGCAGGAAATGGCCGATGAGCAGATCGTCAGAACCTGCGCCCACGCCTTCGCCAATGTGATGAATGAGGATCCGGCGCCCTGGCATGCCCTGGGCGACGCCTATCATCGGCGGCTGACTCGCAACTATGTGACCTGGGCAAGGAATTATCTGGGCGCGGGCATGGGTGGCCCCGTCGACCCGCAAAGGCTCAACAACCGGCCGGTTGCCTGGACGATCGGCGGGCTGACCCCGCCCGACCGCGGAACCAGCAATCTCGAACTGGCAAGGCAGGCGGGGATCGCGATTCAAAAACTGCCGTGCCGACATTTTCCGCATGTCAGCATCCCCGATCGACTGGCCGCCCATATCATCGCAACCACGCTGCCGCATCTGGAGTGAACCCAAGGGCACGAGTGCTTCAACGCCGATGATGACCGGCGAAAGCAGGTAAACACCTTGGATTATTTGCTATATAATTCACTTTATCAAACCGCCGCCAACCCTGGGAGAACTGCCATGGCCGAATGCCTTTCCCACGTCAGAGTGCTGGACATCAGCCGTGTCTTCGCCGGCCCGTGGGCGGCGCAGATGCTTGCCGATCTTGGCGCCGACGTGATCAAGATCGAACATATTGCAGGTGGAGACGACGCGCGCAGGATGGGCGTCCGCCACGATGACGGGGTGGGCGGGAAGCTGGAAGAAACATCTTCCTTCATTGCGATGAATCGGGGAAAGCGCTCCCTGGCCGTCGACCTCGCACAGCCTTCCGGGCAGGAGATCGTACGCGGCCTCGCCCGGAAATGCGATGTGCTCATCGAGAACTTCAAGGTCGGCAACATGGCCCGGTTCGGCCTCGACCACGAAAACCTGCGCAAGGTCAATCCACGCCTCGTCTACTGCTCCATAACCGGGTTCGGACAGGATGGCCCCAAAAGGAATCTGCCGGGCTACGACCCGATATTCCAGGCCATGAGCGGCCTTATGAGCGTGACGGGAATGGCGCAGGGCACGCCGGGGGCCGGTCCCGCACTGACCGGCTACAGCGTCTGCGACATCAATGCGGGCCTGTATGCGGTCATCGCCATCCTCGCCGCGCTCAACAAGCGCGACTCCGGGTCCGGAGTGGGCGAATACATCGACATCGCACTGCTCGATACCCAGATTCATGCCGCGTCCCACATCCCCATGAACTATTTTTCGTCCAGACAGCTTCCGGTGCGCAACGGCACGGCCTCCCAGGTTACCTGCCCGTGGCAGGCCTTCGAATGCGCCGACAAGTCGATCGTTATTGCCGTAGGTACCGACATGCAATTCGGCAGGCTTGCGCTCTTGCTGGAACAGCCGGAGCTTGCGACCGACGCACGCTTCGCCACGAATGCAGATCGGATATGCAACAAGGAGATCCTGGTTCCGATGCTGGATGCCGCCTTCTCGCGGAAGCCGGCTGCGCAATGGATCGGGATCCTGGAGCCGAACGGTATTTCCTGCGCTCTGATCAACGACTTCTCGGAAGTCTTCGAGGAACCGCAAGTCAGGGCACGGGGATTGTTGAAGGAACTGACCCTTCCCGGCGGCGAGCGCGCGCGATACGTCGCCAACCCGATCCGCTTCTCCGGCACGGCGCCTGATGCCGGGTTGCCGCCGCCCAGCCTTGGCCAGCACACGCAAGAGGTGCTGACCCAGCTTCTGGGAATGAACCCCGCCGCAATCGAAGCCCTGCGTGCGGCGAACGTAATTCGCTGATGATGTGAACCGGGGCGGCTTGCCATTGCGGCTGAAACGGGATGCAAGATCCCGAACCGGACCGCCTCCCGGTCGCTACCGATCGTCGAGGATTTCAGTTCGCCGGGCGGAATCGCGCATCGTGAACCAGGCATGCCAATCCGCCAGCGTCGGGCGGCCGTCCCGCCAGTCAAGATCTGCGAAACGGAAATCGAGATAGGAAAGAGCACAGCCCATGGCCGCATCGCTCAATGCCAGCACCCCGGGCGGCCGCGCGAGGCGCCCGTGCTCGAACTGGTCCAGCACCGCCGCCGTCTTGAGCGAGAATCCCTCGATCCAGGCCGGTGTCTGCCGGTCGGCGGGTTTTGCACGCTCGTTGCGCCACAGGATCAGCGCGTCGAGCAGCCCGTTTGCCATCGAGTGACGGGTCAGCTCCGTCCAGCGCCCGGCTCCGGCTTCGGGCAGCAG
>WGMQ01000044.1 GCA_016125005.1 bacterium
GAGAACGTTCCGTGGCCAAGAAAGCCTCTGAAGAAGCACCCAGCGAGATGATCGGCAAGAAGGCTCCCTCCTTCAGCCTGCCGGACCAGGACGGAAAGGTCCACAAGCTCTCGGACTACAAGGGAAAGTACGTCGTGTTGGACGCATACCCCAAAGATCTAACGCCGGGCTTTGTCTTCACGCACGAAAACCGCATCGCCGCCTAACCACTACACGGAGAACGATCCATGGCCAAGAAGACCTCTGAAGAAACACCCAGCGAGATGATCGGCAAGAAGGCTCCAGCCTTCAGCCTTCCCGATCAGGACGGAAAGGTCCACAAGCTCGCGGACTACAAGGGCAAGTACGTCGTCCTGTACGCCTACCCTAAAGATCTAACGCCGCCTTTTGGTCTTACACACAATTTCCGCATCGCAGCGTAACCCCTGAAAGGAGAACCTTCCATGGCCAAGAAAACCTATGAAGAAACACCCCGCGAGAAGATCGGAAAGAAAGCCCCCACGTTCAGCCTTCCCGACCAGGACGGCAAGATCCACAAGCTCTCCGAATACCAAGGCAAGTGGGTCGTCTTGTATGCGTACCCTAAAGATCTAACTCCGGGCTGCTCGGCGCAGAGCTGCGGCTTCCGCGACACGAACACCGAGTTCGCCAAACTAAACGCCGTCGTGCTCGGCATCTCCATTCTCGACTCGAAGTCGAAGAAAAAGTTCGCAGACAAGTTCTCGCTGAACTTCCCGCTCCTTGCCGATGAGGAACACGCGGTACTAGAAAAGCTCGGCCTCTGGAAAGAAAAGTCGATGTACGGGAAAAAGTATATGGGCGTCAGCCGCGAGACGTTCGTCATCAGCCCAGATGGCAAGATCGCGGCCCACTGGCCAAAGGCAACGGGGAGCGAGGACCACTCGATCGAGGTGTTGGCCTGGCTAAAGGAGCGCATCTGAAAAGGGCTCGCGTTGACGCCTTACTGCTTGCAGCGTGGCTTTAGACACACTGGTTCTGCGGCTGGCGCTGGCCGAGGAGCAGGGTCTGCATTCGCCCTGTGGCCAAGAAGGATTTTCTCCATGAACGTGGAGGGTTTTGTGAGCGACACGGTGATGGCGGTGCGACCTGATGCTAGGCGTCGAGGTAATTGCCTGTGGTTCGACCAAACACCGCTGTTCGTCATCGTTGGACCCTTGCTGTCCGCCGATCTGCTCCAGGACTCCATAGCTGACGCCATCGACGACGGCTACGGCGATCCCTCTGACCTCGATCCGCGCGATGACGAGCAAACGTCGCGACTGGAATCCTCCATCCTCGACCGGCTCTACGACATGTCGATGGAAGAGCTTCTTACCGTCGACTACGTCGGATGGCCGGACGGACTTCAGCACTCGCTTTGCCTTTGTTCGCTGGGAGGCATCGAGCTTCTGGTAACGCACCATAGCCATGAAGTCCCGGCCTTTATGGCCGTCGCTTTGGGGTCCCGTGACGAGCTGCTTGAACAGCTCGTGCATGATGGTGACCTACTTCTGCCCGCGATAAAACCCGAGGATGCTGAGCCCGTGCAGGTGGTCGTCCGTACACCCCTTTCATGGACGCCGGATGACGTACTGAAATGCGTCCACAACCTTACCGGCTCATCGCTCCACGCGGACCAGATCCTCGGCTCCGAACAGCTATGTGCGGCAGCACACCTTGCCACATCAGATGAAGATCCAGAGACCGGAGATGAGGACGGCGGGCGGCAGTATTGGCTGCCACCTCACTGATGCTACCGCCAAGGCGGCGACGGTAGCATGCTTCGCGATCACCTTGTACCAGGCCATAAGGCCGATAAGCCAACGTTCTCCGTTCGTATATACACCAGCCTCCCAGAAACTTACCTTCGGCGGCCCTACCGCGACAAACACCAGAAGGGTCAGAACAAACCATGATCGGATGACATCACCGCGCATCGTCCACCACACGAGCCACGCTGAAGGCCACAACCAGGAGACCGCACGCTCTTGCAGCGATGCGCGATACCATCCGAGGAGGTTGGTCGCGGGATCGGTGAACTGCCAGTCGATCAAGCCGCTAAGAAGCTGCGAGATAGGTTGGATCACCAAGGTGATGGCCATGAGAACGCAGATGACCTCGCCAGTTCTTTTGGCGATAGTGTCACTCAAACGCCCACACCTGAAGATCGGCCTGCGACGCTTTTGATCCAGCAACCAGAACTCTTTTCGTTCCTTCGTGAACGGCCACTTCGTAGATCGCGCTCATGTTTCCGACGAGGATGTTGGCGATCGGTTTTAGGGTCGCTCCATCGCGTAGGTCGACTCTGCCTACCGTGACGTTTGTGACGTACTTTCCTGTCTCCGAAGCACGGGCCAACTTTACTCTGCCATCGAGTTTTACTGACTGGCGCGGGCGAGAGCTACCGATGGAGTACGTCGAAAGTAGACCATTACCTCCGACTACGAAGAACGAGCCGTCACCAGCGAACCCATCACCTTGGAGCATCCAGTCGCCACCGGGTAAGGTCTGGATAACGCTTCCGTCTGCGATGTCCAGGACGGCCCCACCATCTTGTCCCTGCACGAAGATGCGCTGCGAATCGGGTAGGACCAAAAGATCCTGCTCCAAAACTTTCGCTTTAACCGTGCTGATCAGGTTGCCTGTTTGGGCGTCCACGACAGCCACGATGCCTTGTCCGCGAGCTGCAACGGCGAGCCTACGTGAGTCCGGGAAAAAGCTCAGACCAACGATCTTGAACTGTGAGTCCTCATACCGCGCGACGACCCTCGCGGATGACGGCTCGTAGATGGTCACGTTCCCTCGCGTATCGCCGACCGCCAACAGCTTACCGTCCCGCGATGCTTCAACTGACGTGACCTCGTGACCTCCAGCGTTGCCATACTCGCGGACCTTGTCGCCTGTCGAAAGGTCGATGGCAAATGTCAAACCCTGCGAGTGCCCGACATAAGCGCCGTTCGCGTCGGTAGCGAATGCAGCCGCCGTGAACGACCCGCTGCGCTCGTTGAAATGATAAAGGGGTCGCGCGGTGACCGTGCCTGGCATCGACACAGGCTCGGCATTGCTGATCGTGCTCTCGCCCCAGACAGTCACCATCGCGTCGAGACCTGCCGTATATATTCTGGAACCGTCCGGCGTAACAGAAATGTCGTTGATCTTGCTATGGGCGGGAAGCTGCTGAAGACGACTTCCGCTGCGGACATCGAAAACCTGAAGCGTTCCCTGATTTCCTATGGCAAGTCGTTCTCCATCCGGGTCGATGAAGCAAAGCGGGCTGTATTCAACTTGGTGCTTTATCGTTTGGATGACCTGTCTGTTTTGTATATCCCACACGATCACGTCGAGCATCCCCGAGGTGGCAGCCAAGCGGCCATCGGCGGAAACAGCGATGGCACCCACGTGTTCCTGGCTGGCATGTTCGAGACGGGCGAGTTCCTTGCCTATTTGAGCATCCCACACACGCAGGGATGGATCGTTCGCCAGAGAACCGGACATAAGCATTCGTCCGCCCGAAGTCCAAGCTAGCGCCTGCACCGCGAACTTATGACCGCTCATCTTGACGACCTCTTCACCCGCATAGAGATCCCACACTCCAAGACCGCCGTCTACGTACCCGACGGCCAACCGCTGCGCGTCGGGCGAAAGCCTCATCTTCGTTAGGTTCTTGCTCGGTCGCAGGGTGGTGAGGGTGACGCAGTTCCAGGGATCCACGACTTCGATGTTGCGACGTGTATATACAACGGCAAGCCTGCCGTCGCTTGAGATGTCCGATACCTCTCCGAGGTGGCCGTCGCAGAACTTTTGGACGGTCCCGTGATCCGTTTCCCAGACGCGCAGCATCCCATCAAAGTCATGGCTCATCACGCGGTTGGGTCCGATGGGAACAACCCGTGTCACGCTCGACTGAGCGCCCTCCAGCGTACGCACGTTCTTATATGCTGGAACGCGGCGGTATGGTGGATATGAAGGGGCCTTGGGTTGGCGGATGACATCTCTGTTGCTGCGTGGATCCTGCTCGGAGACCTCTGCTGGTGCGTTTGCTTGAGCCGCCTCTTGGGCCAGCATCTCCGCCGCCAAAACCTCTCGATCAACATCTCGTTCATCGAAGAAGTTGTCCGCGCTCTGCGTCGCGGCCTCGGCTTGCAACGTCACCTGTTGCAGCTCAGCCACACTATCTCCGCCAGCCGTCCCCGCCTGCGGCTTGGCTTCGTCCTCACCGCACCCTGTGATCAGCACGCTCAAGACGATGGAGCCAAGGGCAAAGCAGCTCCTCCAAGTGGTTCTGTTCTTTGTCATACCTACACCCCGTTTCTTGATCGGTCTGTGCGTGGGCGATGTACCGTTGTTCGCCTCAAATAGGCTAAACAGGATACTGTACCGCAAGGGAAACGAGACCTAGGTCTGTAGACAAGGGGTATCGAAAGGCTGGAGGGTTCATGTATGAAAAGAGCCCGTCACCCAGTCTCAGTTTTACTCGGCAAGCGCCTTCAGAAGCTGCGCAAGAAGGCAGGTCTTAGCCAGGAAGCCTTCGCGCACGAGGTTGGTATCCATCGAACCTACATGGGGCTGATCGAGCGCGGGGAGCGGAACCTGACCGTGCTCACCTATCTGCGGGTTGTCCGCAAGCTTGGCCTTGAGCAGGATGAACTGCTCAAGGGCCTCCCGACGCCGGAGCCGAGGGATGAGGGCGAGTAGCAGGAACGGGTTCCTGATACCACCATGAATCAAATCAGCGGGTCCAACACCCTTACGATTTCGTCATAGGAGATCTTGAGCTTGCCGACAAGAACGGTTTGCTCCGCCTTCTTTAGGAACTTGTTCTGCCTCCTCCCCTTTCGTCATAGGGATGGGAACCTGGGATCTTGTTCCGGCGCTGGTTTGCCTCTCCGAAGCCGAGCGTCAAGCCAGGGAAGCCCCGGTCGAACGGGTTACCGAGTTGGACCAGGTTTCCAAACTTCACAAGGCGACCCGTAGCATCCATCGTCCTTACGACCTGGGGGTTGCCGCTTGTGGCGAGCACTTCGATGACCTTCCTCACCAGCATATCGTTGAACGAGTTCTGGTGCGACAGCCACTCAGAGGGAGAGTTGACGAAGGCACGTTCAGCGATCGTAAGGATCTGAACTGCGTGCGTGTAGTCGGTCCCAAGCAGCTTCTTCCACTTCGTCCAGGGGGTGATCGCATAGCAGGAACGTAGAAGCTCATCAACTTGGTCGAGGTGCTTAACTCCTGCCGTTCGGACAAGGCCCAGGTTACGGAACACGTTACGAACTTCTTCTGTAAAGTCCGAGGCTTTGAGACGATACGACTTTGCCGCGATGCCGCGAGACACGAGGTGTACACCGATGACAGGATGCGCGGTCGCCCTACTCTTGTCGGCAAGAACCTTCGACACGAGGCCGCCAAGTTGAAACTCATCCTCGGTGAGTGTCGGGACGATCAGTGCCAGCGTGTGCATCCGAGCCTTATCGAGGGCGTTCTTGGTCTTCGGAGTGCGTTGTGTCTCGGACGAGAGCAGGAAGTGCAGAACGCCCCACTCCAAGCCGATCGAGTTCTTGCAAAGCGGAAGCTCCTTCCGCGCACGCACCATGAGTGAAGCTCGCGTAGAAGGGGAGGCAATGCGGGCTAGAAGGTGCCAGAACTCGCCCCTTACGTAGAGGTACGGCATCTTCGGAAGCAACGCGACGACCGCCTTCTCCAACTTCTTGCTCTTTATGTGATTCGAGAAGTACACCTCGAACGCGTCGATGTGTTCCGGGTGGCGAGGGAGAAGGCGGATGCAAAGATCCAAAAGTTTCGCGCTGGGTTCAGCGCGATAGAGCACGTAGCGGAAGCGCGCCTTGTCGGTCACCTTCAAAGGTTTGCCGGTAACCGCCTGCTTGATTAGGCGCTCTGCATCGCCCGGTTTCAGATCTGGGGTCTTCCTCGATGGATCGGAGGGCGGGATCGAGGGCAGGGACCCGAGCGCCTCTTGCACAGTTACGGTACGCCCTCTTACCGCTGTTTCAAAGTCTGCCACACAGCTTCCATCGCTTGACACTCGGCGACGATGTCCTTCCCGAGCTGTGCCCCCAGTTTCGCTCCCTTGTGAACCTGCCCCGTTTGCACGTCGAAAAGCAAAACTTGGCTCCCGGACATCATGTGACCGTGTGCGTTCGCGGAGTCCAACATCACCTGTGTGATGACCCTGATTTCCAGTGGTTTCGGGCGGTTCTTCGCCTGATCGTCTTTACACCAAAACTTGATGATTTTTTCTGTCTGCCCTTGGACCACATGAAGGTCTGGTCGAATCGATACGCGCACGTTGTCGATGGTGTATGGGATGTCTATCTGCGTCCGTACCTGAAACCTCTTCTTAGCGAAGTGGCTGCGATATGAGCGCAACACGCGAGCGAAGTTCTGATGCTGATCCGCCTTGTACTTTGCCTTCGCCGCATCAGCATCGGGCGCGTTCGTCAGGAGTGCGGCAGCTTTACCGTCATGCACTTGCGCTTTGGACTCCAGCCACTCGGGCTGATGTCCTCCCTCATGGTACTCACGGATCAGCTTTACCACAGGCGCGTAATACTTGCCGGGTATTTTGTCCTCATCTTTCGGAAACTTCTTAGCCGTTAGCTGGGTACGGCGAGATCCTGCGCCCGCTGCCATGTACGCGGCAAACTCTGAAAGCCCAAACTTGATGTCAGCCACCTTGCTCCTCCTGAATGTCGATAATCCTTACGGTCGGCCTGTCCTCGTTGAAAAAGTCCTCGGCGATGTTGCACATGGCGACGACATCGGACTTGGAAAGGGCGACCTCGTGGAGAAAGTCGCTCTTCGTGAGCACCCCGGCTTCATCGAGCGCTACGATCGCTTCGCGCAGAAGACGCGGTTGCTCTGGCAGTAGCTCATCGTCGAGAGGCTCCTCCTTACGCCACCCCCTGCTCGACATGCTCATCCAGAAGCGGCGTTTGTCATCTGGGTTGATGATGCCGAGATCGGAGCAGCGCACGATCATCATGCCGATCGCGACATACCACTTCGCCTTCATCGTGCGGAAGACGTCCAGCGACGGGTAGAGCAGTTCCTTGCGGAACGATTCCTCCGGCAACAAGAACGCCCCGGCAAAGCGGTGGGCCTGATGCTCGATCAACTTGTGTCGCTCGTTCTGTCCGATGTCCTTTCTGTCGACGTTGCGGTGCAGAACTAGGTGGGCAAGTTCATGCGCCGCATCAAACCGGGAGCGAACGGCGGCGTCCTTGTCCGATGCCAGCACGATATACGCACGTCGATCCTCTTGCACCCACTCGGAAAAACCATCCAGCGTAGAGGCGTCCAAGGCGAGACGCGAGACGATGATGCCGTTGTTTTCGAGAAGGCAGACAACGTCTGAGATCGGTCCCTTGCCAAGGCCCCAGAAGGACCGGAGCTTTGCAGCGTATCCTTCGATCTCTTCATCTGTCAGCTTCGCCGGATCATCGGGCATCGGCCAGTCCGGCAAGTTCGTCGCCGGGAAGTCGACGTACTTGGAGAGGCACGCGGTGATCTCACGTATCCATGCGTACTTCCGTTCCGCACGTGCTCTGGCTGCCTTGGTGGCACTCGCCATCGAACGGTAGAACACCTTGCCTTCACGCTGGCCTTGAGGAGCGCGAAGAAAGTAGGCCGTCGGCATGTTGAGCTGGGCCGCGACCGAAACGAACGTTTCCGGAGAAGGCGAGTTCTTACCTGTCTCGTACTGCGAGATGGCGTTGCGGGAAATACCAAGCAACTCGGCGAGCTGCGTCGCGGTCATCCCTCTCGCCTCGCGTGCTTCACGTAGACGGTGTGGTTGAAATCCAGGCGTACCCGTTCTCATGTATTGGTTCCTTCCTCCGCCTTTTTCTTGATGGTCGGTGCGGTGGTGGGCACGATGACCTCAAGATCGCTGCCAGCTTCGAGCGTATGCGCTTGGCAGTGGGCGAACAGGTCCAGACGAGCCAGATAGGCCGTGCAGCCTTGGTTCGGAACAACCAGGTGAGCAAAGCTGGGGCGCTCTCGCTGTCCCTCAGCATAGCCGTGAAGCAACATCACGAAGACGCGGCTCTCGGCGGCAAGCGGTGCCGAAGTGATGGGCTCCTCGGTCGGAAAAAGGGTGAGTTGCTCCTCGTTTCCTTGCGCCAAGGTTTCCCGAAAGATGGCTTTCGGGACCAGTTCCTCGGGATCGCGAACCTTCTTCTGGGTAAGCACGATGTCGGTGTTCCCGATCTCTACATGGTTCCAGCCGCCGTTGGCGTTCGGCTGGAAGTTCATCGCGAGGCCATGCTTTTTCGCCAGCATGGGCCAGTCGCGTTCTAGCATGAAGTAGCGCTCCATGCCACACCGGGTTGGTACCAGTTGCGATGGGAAGTCTTCGAGGGTTGCTGCGTGGGCTTTGCGGTAAACCTCAAAGAGCAAGGTCACGGTCTCCTCCAGAAAGGCAGAGGGTAGGGCGTCTAAGATGAGTTTGTCGTAGTTTAAAGTCATAAAAGCACCCTTCGGCTTGATGGTGTAAAGTTTTGAGCCTAAGGGCCTACTCTATGTCAAGCTCAACTTCTCGGTTTTATTCGCCGATCCTTCGCTTTTTCGATGGCGATATGCATACTCCATGCTCTAAACAATCCCGGTGCGAGCTTCTGGGGCTCCGCGCCGACTTCAGGGATATGGAGAACATCTGATGCCCGAGGGTCCGTTACCCATCAGCGTTGAGTGGTTTCCAGAGCTGTCCGACGCCGACGGCGACGTTCCTGTTAGCGTTGATGTCTTCTACACCGGCGATAGGTCAGGTCTAGAACATACCGCATTGAGAACAGCCGCCCACAACGTGCTCAGGGACCTTCGCCGGGCCGACCGGATGGCCTTGGTGGACCACCTGCGGAGCCATGGCTTCGCCAGCCTTAACTTCATGGCTATGGACCTGCCTATAGGTGAGCTTGCAGTTCTAGGTGTGTTCGAGATCACGAGGCAGGACAAGCGACAGAAAGGATTTCAGGCGCGGGCTATCGGCATCAACCGGTCGCTGATCACCATGCACGACAAGGGAGTACTGGTTTGCAACTTGGTCGCCGTCGGGCTCATCGCACTTCTCCTTCAGATGCATGGTTCATCGACCGAGGCGGTAACAAGCGAGAACCTCCGCCAGATCGCGAACGAGGGTAAGCGATTCGACCTAGGGACGGACCCCGCCTTTGTGAGCCGCTACGCGAAGACTGCCCCCGTGCAGAAACCCCAGTCGGTAAGGCAGGTTGGCAGAAAGTTCGGTGACCTGTTCCTGACGGACGGTCGCCAGCAACTACCAGGCGTAGAGCTGATCATGGAATTGCCAGAGGACCAGATGCAGCACCTACCGACCTTGGAGGAAGGGATCAGTCTCTTCGTGGACAACATGAACGTGGATGCAGGCCATCAGGTGATCTCCTTCCTTCGCCATCGCGAACTTCACCGCATCCACGTCGTGCTCTCGCACATGAAAGAATTCAACACCGACATCGCCTTCGGAATCACGGAGCTGAGAGACAAAGTCTCGGGCGAAGGACACATGCAAGCCATGGTGGGCGATCAAGCTATGCGCGGCCCTGACCCGGTTCTGCACACACGTCTCTCCGTGGCCGCTTGTTTCGCTCAGATCCTTGTACGCGCGGAGGGCAGCGACCCAAGATCGCTGACCTTACACGAACTCGGACCTTGGATCGAGCGCCTCGGCTGTCCGGTTCCCTGGAAGAAGGACAGCTAGGCAACTGCCGGTTTCCGGTTCTTGGACCCCAAAGTTCTTGCCGCCGTTGGCCATGGACCGTTTGCTAGGCAACATGACGTTCCGAGGAGCCCGCGCCGCGCTGTGTCACACCCCGTCGAGACATACCTGCACGACATCGTTGAGGTACGCCGTTCCGGAGCCGGGACGAAGGAAACCTCCTACTACGGCGCGCTCAGTTCGCTGCTAAACGCCGTCGGGAAGGACCTCAAGCCCAAGGTCCGCTGCATCGTTCAACTCGCCAGCCAGGGTTCTGGCCACCCGGATCTCGGGCTCTTCACCGCCGATCAGTTTCAACGTGGCGGCAACGCCGATCCACAGCCTGGTCAGAAGCCATCGCGCGGGGTGATCGAAGCAAAGGCGAGCTCCGCCGATGTTCGCAAGACGGCCCGCACGGAACAGGTGAAGAAGTACCTCGCCGCCTACGGTGTCGTCCTCGTCACGAACTTCCGCGACTTCCTTGTCGTCGGGCGCGATCCTGCCACGGGATCGGCAGCGGAGTTGGAAGAGTTCTCCTTTGCCGTCGACGAGAACATCTTCTGGCGCGATGCGTCGAACCCACGCAGGATGGCCGATGCCATCGGTGATCGCGCAGTGGACTTCCTTCGTCGTGCGCTGTTGCAGGTCGCGCCTCTCACCCAGCCGTCAGATGTTGCCTGGTTCCTCGCCAGCTACGCCCGCGAAGCCCTTGCGCGTGTCGAGGAAGCCGACCTGCCCGCCCTCGATGCTGTTCGCGTCGCGCTCGAAGGTTCGCTGGGCATCAAGTTCGCCGACGAGAAGGGCGAACGCTTCTTTCGCAGCACCCTCGTGCAGACGATCTTCTACGGCATCTTCTCGTCGTGGATCCTGTGGGCGAAAGATCATCCTCCATCGTCGGGCGTTCGATTCGACTGGCACGGTGCCGCCTGGTACTTGCGCGTGCCGATGATCTCCCAGCTCTTTGAGCAGGTCGCCACGCGGTCGCGCCTCGAACCACTCGGTCTCGTTGAGGTGCTAGACTGGACGGCCACGGCGCTCAACCGCGTCGACCGCGCGGCGTTCTTCGGCAAGTTTCAGGAAGAACACGCCGTACAGTACTTCTACGAGCCGTTCCTTCAGGCCTTCGACCCGCAACTTCGCAAGGAACTCGGCGTATGGTACACGCCACCCGAAGTGGTGAAGTACATGGTGGGGCGCGTCGACCAGGCTCTTCGACGAGATCTCCGCGTCGAGGACGGCCTGGCCGATCCTCGCGTTCACGTTCTCGACCCATGTGCGGGCACCGGCGCGTACCTTGTCGAGGTTCTGGAGAAGATCGCCGAGACCTTGCGCGAGAACACCGGCGGCAGCGCCCTCGACATGGTGGAGGTCCGCGAGGCGGCGAAGAAGCGCCTTCACGGCTTCGAGCTGCTCCCCGCTCCGTTCGTCGTCTCCCACCTTCAGCTCGGCCTCGTCCTTCAACGCCTTGGCGTGCCTCTCGGCGAAGGCGACCGTGTCGGAGTCTACTTGACGAACGCGCTCACCGGCTGGCAGCCGCCGACGGAGGAAGGCAAGAAGCGCCTCGCTCAGCTCGAACTACCGCTGCCGGGCCTGAAGGAAGAACGCGAAGCGGCGGATTCCATCAAGCGTGATGCCCCAATCCTCGTCATCCTGGGCAACCCACCATACAACGGTTTCGCCGGACTGGCGGTCGAGGAGGAACGCGATCTATCCGACGCCTACCGCACGACGAAGAAGGCCCCCAAGCCCCAGGGCCAGGGGCTGAACGACCTCTACGTGCGCTTCTTCCGCATGGCCGAGCGCAAGATCGTCGAGGACAGTGGACGCGGAGTCGTGTGCTTCATCTCCAACTACTCCTGGCTCGACGGCCTGTCGTTCACAGGGATGCGTGAACGATACGTCGATGTGTTCGACCGGGTGACGGTGGACAACTTGCATGGCGATCGTATCATCTCAGAGGTCGCGCCTGATGGTCGAGCGAGCGAAACTGTCTTTGCCATGCGGGGCCAGTCCTCGGGTATCAAGGTGGGCACAGCCATCGTGACGCTCGTTCGTCAGGAAGAGCACCAAGAAGTGCCAACGATCGAGTATCGCGACTACCATGACTCATGGGCGGCGGAGAGAAGGCAGGCGTTGCTGGATGCCCTTGTTGACGGGGCTGCCTACGAGAGCGTCGAGCCCATCCTTGAGCTTGGTCTCCCGTTCAAGCCGAGGGTGATGGCGGAGAACTACATCAACTGGCCGGAGATCCCCGACCTGTTTCCCTTCACCACGCCCGGCATCATCACGGCGCGGGACGAACTCCTTGTTGCCATCGACAGGGAGGACCTCGAACGCAGACTTGCGGCGTACTTCGACGACGACGTCGACGATGCTACGATGGCTCGTCTCGTTCCCGCCGCGATGAAGGAAACTGGACGCTTTCCGGCGAAGACAGCGAGACGAACCCTACTTCGTCGCGGTATCCTACCCGACAGGGTGGTGCGATACGTCTACCGCCCTTTCGATGTTCGCTGGTTCTACTGGGAGCCGGAGACCAAGCTTGTCGAAGAGAAGAGAGCCGAGGCCTACCCGCACTTCGTCGACGACAACATCTGGCTCGTGAGCGGCCAGCGCCAGCGCAAGGGCTTCCACCCACCGATGGTCGTGCGGACACCGTGCTCGTTCCACCTGATCGAGAACAGCTCGAACCTCTTCCCGCTGAAGGTGATGCCCGAGAAGAAGGAGCAGGAAGACCTCTTCGCCGAAGGGGTGAACATGGAGGCGAAGCCGAACATCTCGTCGACCGCTACTTCGTACCTGAAGGCGATCAAGGCGAAGGAAGATGATCTCTTCTACCACGTCCTCGCGATCCAGCACGCACCGGTGTTCTACCACGAGAACGACCAAGCCTTGCGCCAAGACTGGCCACGCGTCCCGCTCCCGGCTACGAAGAAGGTGTTGGAGTCCTCGTCGAAGCTCGGGCACGAGGTTGCGGCGCTGCTTGACACCGAGGCCGAGGTGAAGGGTGTGACGTCCGGGAAGATCCGACCCGAGCTACGCCCGTTCGGCGTGTTCACGCTGCCGGAAGGACACACGCTCGATGAAGACCGCGACTTCGCCATCACGGCACGTTGGGGCTACACCGGTCGCGGCGGCATCACCATGCCCGCACGAGGCGATCTGCGCGAGCGGGATAACGGCGTGCCCGAAGATCTTCAACCTCTCCTCGGAACCAAGTGCTACGACGTGATGCTGAACGACAAGGCCTGCTGGTCGAACGTCCCCGAACGCGTCTGGGAGTACACCCTCGGCGGCTACCAGGTCGTGAAGAAGTGGCTGAGCTACCGCGAACAGGAACTGCTCGGTCGTCCTCTCCGCATCGACGAGGTACGATACGTCGAACAGATGATCCGTCGCATCACGGCACTTCTGCTCCTCGCTTCCGCGCTCGACGAGAACTACGCGACGGTGAAGGCGAAGACGTACGAGTGGGAGAAGGCGTCGAAGGGTTGAAGTTTGACATCTGAAGAGCGGCTTCACCAGTTATTCCCAAAGTGTTACAAGACAACGTCGCCGCTGGCCCTTTAGTCGCCTATGAGACGGCGACAGGATGGTGAAGGTCCGCTCGCAGTCGGTTGAGTACGACATCGTGGGCCACTTCGAGGTTGCTCCTGACGGTTCCGAAAGAGTTCCGGACACGTGTTTCCGGCCTTCTCTGCGACCATGAGCATGCTCTTCCCTCCGCTCTTCCCAGTAGAGCGTGGAGGCGACCCGTAATCGATCACGATGATCATGGCCCGTAACGGTAACGCTCCAGTTGGTCATCGGTCACACGCACACCCACGCGCTTGAGCAACATGAGGAGCAGGCGCGGGTCGACGTCGGCGAGCCTGAAGCTACAGGCGAACTGATGCTCGCGCTTGCCGTAGTACGTGCAGATGGCGCTCCAGATCTTCCTCATCTGCCCCGGCGTCACCGTCCACGTGTCGGTGGGGACCTCGGGTGGTGTACCGTGCTCGTGCCAGGGTCGTTTGTAGTGCCCCTTGGCCTCGTCGTGCGTTTCATGCTCCGTGAAGTAGCGGATCGCGTTCTCGACGGCATCAAGATCGGTCTTCAGCTTCCACCCCTCCTTCTGGATTCCGTGCCCGTTGATCGCGCGCCATTCCCTGTCGAACTCGATACGAAGCACGTTCGATAGGATGGCGCACGCCTCCAAGTTCTTGTCTAAGGAGAGGACTGCGAAAGCGTGGAAGTGCGGCTTCGTGTTGCCGCTACGCGGGCTGAACCCGATGCGTGAGATGAAGTAGATGCCGAACTTCTCCGCCAGATCGTCTAGCAGTTCTTTGAACTCGTCTCGCTGCTCCTGGATCCGGGAAACGGAGCGACTCATGTCAGGCGACGCCGTGATGTGGATGAGGCGACCAACTAGGAATCCATGATGCGGAAGACGCATCTCGACACGATCACAGAGGTTCTTGTGGGACGCTTGGGAGAAGCCTCCGCAGGGTCCTCTTCGTCTGGGCTTTGAAGCATGGTCCTCGTCATCACCGCCGACGAGATGTTCTCCATCGGCGGCAGGACCAAACTTTGGTCCCACATAGGTATTCGCAACTTCGACGTGGTTGCCCGTAAGGGAGATGGAACAAGCCACAAACAGGTCTTGCTTAAGTTCGATGGCTTCGCAAAGCGAGGACTTCTGCCAGTAGTCCTCGATGTAGCCGTCGTAGCGCGGGATGTCGTCGTCGGCGATTTCGAGCAGCAGCGCCGCTGACTTGTAAGCAGCTTCATAGCCCTCTGGCGCGGGATCGTGATTCGTATCCGCGTCTGGATCGGAGTTCGACGCGAAGGTGTCGTCGTCGTGTTGATCTTCTACATCGATGTCGAGCACCGTGCTCATGGTCTGCCTCCGTCGAACGTCTGTTCATAGGTAGGCTACCACGGAGCGATTCTGCTCGATCGTTCATAAACGCGGGGCGAGACCGAGGAAGACGGGTAGGGGGGATGTCCTTCTGCGGGTCATGACCGTTCGTTCAAGATGTCGGAAAAGGTGTGCTATCTTGAAGGTGAGCTTCGGCTCGATACACTACTTCAGGAGACCTGAACATGAAGAACGAAGACCAGAAGAATGCAAAACGGGAACCTCTCTACGACATCATGACGCCCGAAGACCTCGTAGGAGAGCAACTCGGCGGCTGGATGCGACAGGCAGACTATGACGCGGACACAGAGGCGGGGACCTTCCGCATCGGCGAGTGGATCTTTGACGCGAGGACGTGGGCTGAAGGAGCCGAGCCGCACTGGCTCACGCCCCCGATGCGCGACGAAGACCGCGAAGCGCTGGTCGCCAGCATCGGCGAGCAAGGCGTCCTCGACTGCATCACGATCAGCCACACCGGCGAAATCGTCGACGGGTACCACCGGCTCACGGCTTGGCTGACGCTGGTGCTCGCGGGGCATCCTCTTCAGCCGCCGCCCTTTCGGCTGGTGCGTTTCGAGAGCGTGGGGAACGAGAAGCGATTCGTACTTGCCCAGAACGTCGCCCGACGCCACCTCAGCACGCAGGAGAAGGAGGACGTTCTGCGCCAGCTCCTCCGCGACGGACACCCAGGCACAGACCCGTGGCTCAGCAAGATCGTCGGCCTCCACGCCGAGACGGTGAAGGAGATCAGGGCCACCTTGGAGAACCTTCCTTCTGCCGATGGTGGCATCGAGTTTCAGGAGAAGAGGGTGAGCGAGAACGGCAAGAAGTACGCTCAGAAGCGAGCCGATCCTGCCACGCAGAAGCGTCGCCAAGAGACGAAGGTCATCGACAAGAAGAAGCCGCCGACCAAGGCCCCTAGCCATGAGCTGAAAGAGCCCAAGAAGCCCGCGCCCGAAGGGGTGAACAGCCCGAAGATCAAGGACGAGGAAGCTGCGTTCACTGGCGAAGGTGTCGTCGGCGACAGCTATCAGGCCGAGCAGTCGGTGGTGAAGGAACCTTGCCCTTACGACCTCCCCGAAGAGGTTGAAGTCGACAATGGCCTGATGGCTCTCATCGAAGACTGGTGGCGGGAGTTTCAGTTCCTCCCCGTCGTCAGCAAGGAACTCGCGGAACTTGAGCGTCGCCGTACCGGGCAGCAAGAGGACAGCGGCGATGCGACGCGTATGACGCTACGCCTGAGGAGCAAGGTCGGACACGTGATCGGCGGCCATCTGATCCTATATCGCAGGATGTCCAACGCCGCAAACCTCGCGCTCTTCATGCTCACTCCGGCGCTGTCCATGAGCTGCCAGGACCTCGACTGGCGGATGCTGACCGACAAGGCGGGCAAGATCGGAGACCAGAAGGAGAAGAACAAGGCCGCCTAAGCCCTTGCTCCCCCTGGCATCCACCTCGCCCCGCCGTTTCCACCGGCGGGGCTTCTTCGTCCTATCCCACCCGCAGCGGCGTACCGTGTTCGTCGGCCTCGTTGGACTCATCTATGCTCTTCGCGCCTCTTCGAAGCGTTACTCTTCATAGTAGCACCCGCCGCAGCCTTAGCGCGTTGCCGATCACCGACACCGATGAGAACGTCATCGCCGCTGCGGCGATCATGGGGCTGAGGAGCAGGCCGAAGAACGGGTAGAGGACGCCCGCAGCGATTGGTACGCCCAGCATGTTGTACGCGAAGGCGAAGAAGAGGTTCTGCCGGATGTTCTTCATCGTGACACGGGAGAGAGCGATGGCGGCGACGATACCGCGCAGGTCGCCGCGCACCAGAGTGATCCCGGCGCTTTCCATCGCGACGTCGGTTCCGGTTCCCATGGCGATGCCGACATGAGCCTGAGCAAGAGCGGGGGCGTCGTTGATGCCGTCACCCGCCATGGCAACCGTCTCGCCTTGTTCCTGGAGTTCCTTGATGGCCGCGTTGTTGTCTTCCGGCAGCACGTCCGCTTTCACGTCATCGATCCCGAGCTTCTTCGCCACGGCACGGGCGGTGGCCTCGCTGTCGCCGGTGAGCATGACGACTTTCAGCCCCAGATCATGGAGGGACTTGATGGCCTCCGGGGTGGACTCCTTGATGGGGTCGGCGATGGCGACGATGCCGCCTGCTTTGCCTTCGACGGCCACAAACAGAACGGTCTCCCCATCGGCCCTTCTCGCTTCCGCACGGGTGGAGAGTCCGCCGAGATCGACCTGGTGCTGTTTCATGAGGCGGAGATTACCCGCGAGGATGCTTTTCCCATCCACCCTTCCGACGATGCCTTTACCAGTGATGGACTCGAAGTCCTTGGCATCGGACAACTTGAGCCCGTGCTCCTCTGCTGCCGCGACGATCGCGGCTCCGAGGGGATGCTCGCTGGCTCTTTCGAGGCTGGCAACAAGTCGAAGAAGCTCATCCTCTTCGATACCATCGACCTCGACTGCGGTGACCTTCGGCTTTCCTTGCGTGAGCGTGCCGGTCTTGTCGACGACGACCGTCGTGACCTTCTCCATCGTCTCAAGGGCTTCGGCGTTCTTGACGAGGACTCCTGCCTGGGCTCCACGTCCCGTGCCGACCATGATGGACATCGGCGTGGCGAGGCCGAGTGCGCAGGGGCAGGCGATGATCAGCACCGCCACGGCGTTGATGAGGGCGAACGCAAGCGCGGGCGTCGGACCGAAGATCGCCCAAACGACGAACGTAACGACTGCAATCAGAAGAACCGCCGGAACGAACAACGCCGCGACCTGATCGGCCACGCGCTGGATGGGAGCGCGGGTGCGCTGGGCTTCGCTGACCATGCGCACGATCTGAGCGAGGAGCGTGTCGCTGCCCACACGTTCGGCTTCCATAAGGAAGCTGCCCTTCTGGTTTATGGTGCCGCCGGTGACCTTGTCGCCGCCGCTCTTCTCCACGGGCATCGGCTCGCCGGTCACCATGCTTTCGTCGATGGTGGAGTGGCCTTCGGTGATCGCGCCGTCCACGGGGATCTTCTCGCCGGGCCGGACGCGCATGATCATCCCAGCCTCCACGTGAGCGACTTCGATGTCTTCTTCGCTTCCGTCTGCGCGGACACGCCGGGCCGTCTTCGGAGCGAGCCGCAGCAGTCCCTTGAGGGCGCTACTTGTTTGGCTCCGTGCCCGGAGTTCCATCACCTGGCCAAGCAGGACCAACGTCATGATGACTGCCGCTGCCTCGTAGTAGACGCCAACTCGACTCTGCCCATCACGGAACGATGCCGGGAAGAGATCAGGGGCCAGGGTCGCGACTACGCTGTAGAGGTAGGCGACACTCGTTCCGATCATGATCAGAGTGAACATGTTCGGGTTCAGCGAGCGCACGCTGGCGACGCCGAGCTTGAGGATCGGCCATCCGCACCAGAGCACGACCGGCGTGGTAAGGAGCAGCTCCGCCCATAACCGCCAGCGGGCCTCGAAGAGACCGTGGAAGGGCATCCCCGGAATGTGCTCGGCCATGGCAACGAGAAAGACCGGCAACGTGAGCGCCGCTGCAATCCAGAAGCGGCGCATCATGTCGGTCAGTTCGGAGGTGTCTTCCTCCTCAAGGCTTACTTCCTTCGGCTCCAGCGCCATGCCGCACTTCGGGCAGCTTCCCGGCCCCACTTGCTCGACCTCAGGGTGCATGGGGCAGGTGTAGATGGCATCCTTCGGCCCCTCTGGGCTACGATTCCCCTTCTCAGGTTGCCCATGATCGTCGAGGTAGGTCTTCGGATCGTCCTCGAACTTCTTCAGGCAACCCTTCGAGCAGAAGTAGTACTCGTGACCCAGATGCGAGTGCTTACCCGCTTCCTTGCCTTCTTCCACCATCATCCCGCACACGGGATCGCGATGGGTATCGGGTTTGGTCGTCTTCACCTTTCCACCGCCGCAGCAAGAATGGGTCTCCCCGTGGGCAGGGTGTTTGTGTTTGTGTTCGTGCTCGTCATGCATGCTTCTGTCTCCGTTTCGTTGCAGATGGAGGCGTCTCTGAGCGATCGTCGTCCAGGAACTCCAGGATGGGGCAGGGGGAAGACTGGTCTCCGTGTTCGCACTCGTCGATAAGGTGCAGCAGGGAGCGCCGTATCTTCTGGAGGTCACGCAGCTTCTCTTCCACATCTTCCAGGTGAAGGCGGGCCTGTTCCCTCATCTCTGCCCGAGAAGCCACCTGATCCACGCGCAGGCCGAGCAAATCGCCGATTTCCTTCAAGGTGAAGCCGAGAGACTTCGCCCGGAGGATGAACCGGAGACGCCGAACCGTGTCCGCTTCGTAGAGGCGGTAGCCCGCATGATGGATGGCTCGCTGCCGCAGAGGCGGCGGGAGGAGACCCTCGCGTTCGTAGTAGCGAATGGTCTCTATCCCGACGCCCGCCAGCCTGGTGACCTCACCGATCTTCAGGAGTTTTTTCTCTTCTTCGTAGCTCATCGCAGCCTCCTTACGCATGACCGTGCGGTCTGGAGTATACTACAGAGTCAAGCCCCTCCGAATCAGTTCGTTGAACTTTCTGCGGGGGCCTGCCGGGCCTTCTGGATATTCGCGAGCGTCCCGGCGGGGTCAGCTTCGACCTTTTCTTCGCAACCGGCGCAGCAGAGCTTCACGAGTTGGTTGGCGACGACCATGTTAACAGGGCCGCCCATGGCATTGAGCGGCTGGCCGCTGACCACGCACGTATCCAGCGGATAGCTCTCTGCCTGCTTCCCGATCACGGCCTTGTCGAGGATTTCGATGTACTTCGCCGGTTCGGCGCGGACCTTTTCGTCACACGGGGGGCAGCAATAGATGAACAACCGGTTGCCGACGACGGAGAAGGAGTCTTTCTCAGGGTTGCCGGAGACGGACTCCCCTGTGTCGATGACGCAGTAGTCCAGTGGGTAGTGAGCCTTCTGCTGCTCGATGATGATCTCGTCAGCCTTCGCCAGGTACTTTTCGGGGCCATTGTCGAACATACCTACGCAGCCTTCGCAGCAGAATCGTACTTCGCGTCCTCCTTGGAGCTTGATGATGGGATCACCCATCGAGCCGAGCTTTTCTCCCGAAACGACACAAGTATCAAGGGGCCACGGATCACCGACGCGGGTGGCCTCGCTCTGCTCTGCGGGCTGCGAGGCCTCAGCCTCGGCTTGATGCGCTGCGTGGTCGTGGGAGGAATGGTCGCTCGCCTCGTGGGCGAAGGCTGCCCGTGTCGCGAGCGTTAGGGCGATAAGGGTGGTTGTGATGGACTTCATGTTCTTTCTCCTGAAAGAGTGTCGGGTTCCACATCTGTGGTGGTAACCTGGGTCGAGGTGGCATGAGAACCGAAGTCCTAGGCGGTTTAGGTCGCTCTTTACTGGCTGTTCAATTCTGTGATCAGCATTTTCATCTCATCGATCTCCTTGCGTTGTGCTTCGATGATACGGTCAGCGAGGTCACGGACGCGGGGGTCCGTGATTTTGGCCCGTTCGCTGGTCAGAATTGCAATGGAGTGGTGAGGGATCATGGCTTTCATCCAGGATTCATCGTCCACTGCGCGTTGGCTGCGGACGAGCCAAAGGGAGAGAATGAACACTGCGATGCTGCCAACGACTATGCCGATGTTGGCCTTCTTGTTTTCGTACATTTTCGACATAAAACCGAACATGATGAGCGCCATCGTGGCCCCCATCAGGAAGGCCATGTAGAAACGCGTTTCGCTGAAGAAGACATGGTCTAACTGAAACGTGTTCAGGTACATCAGCCCGAACATCACGGCGGTTGACGTGGCGATCATGGCTCCGAACTTGAGATAGTGTTTCATGAGAATTCTCCTTGAATGGGGTTATTGAGTCGATGGTTCCGCCTGCGCCTCTGCATTAGAAAAAGAGGTGTGGCGCAGTTCGGCGAGGCCAAGCTTCATCTCCTCCATCGCGCTGTAAAGCGTCGGCACGACGAAGGTGCTGATGAGAACGACCAGCATGCCGCCGAAGACGGGGATCGCGAGCGGGGCCATGATCTCGCTGCCCTTGCCGGTGGAAGTGAAGATGGGTAGGAGCGCGAGGATGGTCGTTGCGCTGGTCATCAAGCACGGTCGGATACGGCGGCGGCCTGCTTCGACGATGGCTTTGCGGAGTTGAGTGATCGTGTTCGTTGGGTTCGCGATCAGGCTCTCCCGGATGTAAGTCGCCATAATCACGCCGTCGTCGGTGGCGATACCGAAGAGGGCAAGGAACCCCACCCACACGGCAACGTTCAGGTTCACTGGCCCCATGTGAAAGATGTCGCGCAGGTTTGCTCCGAACACGGCTACATCCAGGAACCAAGGTCGGCCCCAGAGCCACAGTAGCAGAAACCCGCCAGACCACGCCGTGAAGACGTTGCAGAAGACAAGAAGCGTCACGGCTGTGGATCGGAACTGAAGGTACAGCACCAGGAAGATCAGCAAGAGTGCCAAGGGCAGTACGAGCGCGAGGGTCTTGGCGGCGCGGACCTGGTTCTGATAGTTGCCCGCGAACTCGTAAGAGACTCCCGCCGGGAGTTCCGGATCGAGTTGTGCGCGGAGCACAGCGCGGGCGTTCTCCACCACATCCGTTTCCGCGTACCCCTGCTTCTTATCGAAGAGCACGTAGCCGACGAGGAACGTGTCCTCGCTCTTGATGGCCTGCGGCCCGCGCACGTACTCGATGCGGGCGAGTTGCTTCAGAGGGATCTGCACCGGTTGCCCACCCATTGCTTGCGGCGGCGCAGAAACAAGGATGTCGCCGATGGCGTCAATTGAGTCGCGAAGCTCGCGCTGGTAGCGTACCCGCACGGGGTAACGCTCGCGTCCCTCGACTGTTCGGGTGAGGGGGCGACCGCCGATGGCCACTTCGATCACCTGCATCACGTCCTCGATGTTGATGCCGTAGCGGGCAGTAGCATCACGGTCCGGAATGATCTCCAGGTAGGGCTTGCCAACGATGCGCTCTGCGATGACGGCGGCAGGGCGGACGCCTTTCACATCCCCGGACTTCAGGATCTCTTCGATCCGAAGGGCGACGCTCTCGATGGTCTCCAGATCCGGTCCGCGAACCTTCACGCCCATGGGCGCACGCATCCCCGTCTGAAGCATCACGAGGCGCGTAGCGATGGGCGCGAGCTTTGGCGCAGCGGTGAGCCCAGGGAACTCGTCCACAGCTTCGGCGATGGCGTCCCAGATGTCGTCCGTGGATTGGAGCTCAGGACGCCAGTTTCGGTAAGGGCGGCCTTCCGGGTCTTGGATCAAATTGCCTGCATTGTCTCGGACGTACTCTTCGGCATCTTCATCGTAAGCGAAGTTGATGCGCCGCCCGTTAGCATCCTGGATGAACTCAGGCTTATACTGGATCACGGTCTCGAACATCGAAATCGGTGCCGGGTCCAGAGGGCTTTCCACGCGGCCCAGCTTGCCCACCACCGTCTCGATTTCCGGGATCGCCTGGACCGCCATGTCGGTCAGCCGCAGGTACTCCCGCGCTTCACCGATGCTGCCGTGGGGCATGATCACCGGCATGTAGAGAAAGCTACCCTCGTCGAGCGTCGGCATGAACTCGCGCCCGAGACCGGGAAAGGCTGCATCGATATCCTGTACCACTGCTGTTTCCTGCCAGGACGACGGGAGCCATCCGAGGATCTTGGGAAAGCCGAGCCAAACACAGAACCCGAGGACTGTCAGGAGAGTAGGGAGCGTCAGGAAGACGATCTTCCAGCGAAGGCAGAGAGCGAGTAACCGGGGATAAACCCACTGGAACAGCCAGAAGAAGCTCAGCAAGCCGACCACCACGACGGCGACAAAGATCAGGTTTTCGATACTTGAACGAAGGGCCCCGAGCGGCTCCCAGGTCCGAGAAAGCAGGACGATCACGAACGCCGCCGCCCCGATCACCAGGCTGTAGTGGATGATCTTCCAGATCTTGCTCAGCCACGGCGGAAGTTTCGGAGACCGCCACCGAAAGAGCAGGTGTGCGATCGGCGGCAGGAGCGCAAGCGCGATGATGATGCTGGCGAAGAGCGCGAAAGTTTTCGTGTAGGCGAGCGGCTTGAAGAGTTTGCCTTCTGCACCCACCATGGCGAAGACGGGGAGAAAGCTGATGATCGTCGTTGTGACCGCCGTGAGGACCGCACCGCCGACCTCGCTGGAAGCTCGGTAGAGCACGGCGAATCGCGACTCCTTTGGATCGGTCTTCTCCAGATGCTGAAGGATGTTCTCCGTGAGCACGATCCCCATGTCGACCACCGTGCCGATGGCGATTGCGATGCCTCCGAGGGCAACCACGTTGGCCTGCACGCCAAAGAGCTTCATCAGGACAAAGGCGGCCAGCACTGCGAGCGGCAGCATCGCGCTGATCAGCACGCTGCTTCGCACGTGAAATACCATCAGCAACACGACGACGATGGTGATAATGATCTGATCGCGGATGGCGTCGCTGAGGGTTCCCAGCGTTTCGTCGATCAGGCCCGTGCGGTCATAGAATGGAACAACGGTAACCTGGCTGATTGTGCCATCTACGAGTGTCTTGCGCGGAAGGCCCGACGCGATCTGCTCGATCTGCGCCTTCACGTTCTCGATGACCTGCATCGGGTTCGCTCCGTAGCGAGCTACGACGACGCCTCCGACTGCCTCGGCACCTCCCTTGTCCAGAACACCGCGTCGCAGCGCCGGACCCATCCCGATGGTGGCGACTTGGTAGAGTGTGATCGGCACCCCGTCGCGGCTGGTGATGACCGCCGAGCGCAGGTCGTCCAACTCTTTTACGAAGCCGCGCCCACGGATGACGTACTCGACGCCGTTACTCTCGATGGTGCGGGCTCCGACGTCGCGATTGCTACGCTGCACGGCGCTGATCACTTGTGGTAGCGTCACGTCGTAGCTCCGCAGCGCCTCGGGGTTGATGTCGATCTGGTACTCGCGCACGAAGCCGCCAATGCTGGCGACTTCGGCGACGCCTTCAGAACCTTGCAGTGCGTAGCGAACGTACCAGTCCTGGACGCTCCGCAGTTCCTGCGGGTCCCAACCCCCAGCCGGATCGCCTTCAGGCGTGCGACCTTCTAGCGTATACCAGAATATCTGGCCCATGCCCGTGGCGTCGGGACCGAGCACTGGCGTCGCATCTGGCGGGAGCGTACCGCTCGGCAAGCTGTTGAGCTTCTCCAGGATGCGCGAGCGCGACCAGTAAAAGTCCACGTCTTCGTTGAAGATAACGTAGATGGACGAAAAGCCGAACATGGAATTCGAGCGCACGTCCTTCACGCCAGGCAGGCCCAGCAGCGCGGTGGTCAGCGGATAGGTGACCTGATCCTCGACGTCTTGCGGCGAGCGGCCCGGCCAGTCCGTGAAGACGATTTGTTGGTTCTCGCCAAGGTCAGGGATCGCATCGACCGGGATTGGGTCGCGAGGCAACGCATCGGGTAGGATTGCGAAGGGCGAGACGATCAGACCAAACACGACCAGCGACGCTGCGATGAGGAAGACGACGAGCTTCTGCTCCATGCAGAATTTGATGAGGCGGTCAGTCATGGGTGCGCCACTCCTGCTTTACCGTTCCGCAGGTCAGCATCTCCGCTCCGAAGTACGGGTTTCGGACTTCCTTGGTCGTCTGAAGCCAGTCCGCGCCTGCAAAGTCGAAGGCCATCGGACAATGAACCAAGCGCACGGGATGCTCGGTGGGGTTGCCGTGTTCGCGCACGATGGGGATGATCACAGCCGAAAGCTGCTCGAAGGATCGCCTCTGAGCTTCGAGGGTTTCGGCGGATGCGCCGTCCTTCGCGGGACCAACGACTTCGGCCAACTCCGCCGCTTCGGCCTGCCCGGCCAGGTTATGGAACGCCTCCTGCGCAACTTCCTGAGAGTCGGCGGCGAGCGCTTCCTGGACCCCGATGTAGGCATGGACGATGTCCGCGAGATGCTCGCCGTGTTCACCATCCATGGGGCGCACCGGCTGCTCAGGGCGATCTTCAGGACCACCCGGCAACGCCATCCGCCGATCGTGGTCGTGGCCGGTCATGGCGATCCCCCCGGTGGGGTTCATCATACTGGGTTTCGCGATGATCTGGAGCGCGGAGTCGATCTGGAAGGCCCCGTTCGTCACCACGCGCTGGCCTTCTACGAGGCCTTCTTCGACGACGTAGCCATCTTCTACACGTGAACCAAGAACGACCTCGACCCCTTGGAAGGTCGGGCGGTCCGCACCGGGAACCTGGACGTAGACGACCGCTCGCTCGCCGGTGATCAGCGGAGCGCTGGCGGGGATGACAAGGCGGGGCTCATCGCCAAGCGTACTCACCACCCGCGCCGTCAGGTACATGCCGGGCCGCAGCTTCCCGCTCTCGTTATCGACGTTGAGACGGACGCGAGTTGTACGGGTTCGCATGTTGGTGACTGGATCGATCCAGGCAACTTCTCCGGTAAACCGCTCGCCTGGAAACGCTTCACTGATAAAGGTGACTGGCTGACCTACACGCAGCCAGGGCAAGTCGCTCTCGTAGGCGGCCATCTCGGCCCAAAGCGTGTCGAGACTCGCGATCGCAAGGATGCGCTCGCCCTTAGTCACGTACTGTCCTTCCTGGGCATGCCGCACCACGACCGTTCCACCGATGGGGGCGTAAAGCCTCACCTGCTCGCGAGCCTCACCCGACTCGGCGATGGCATCGAGCTGATCAGGTGAAAGCCCAGCCAGCCGTAGGCGCTCTCGGGCAGCATGAACAGCGCGTGCGCTGGCACGCCTCACCGTTTCCAGGGCGTTCGCCGGGAGACGTTCCAGGGCTGCTTCCGCATGGAGAAACTCCTGCTGCACCGCCAGCAGCTCCGGGCTGTAGAGCAGAACCAGTTCCTCGCCTTGCTGCACGACGTCCCCTTCGTACTCGGCGGTCAGTTCATCGATACGCCCTCCGACATCGGCGCTGATATGCGCAAGCGTGTCTTCGCTTACGGCAAGTTCGCCAACGAGGCGGATGGTCCTCTCGGGAATGCGGCTAACAACCGACGAAGTTTGGATCGAGGCGAGCGCCTTTGCTTCCGCAGACATGGCGAGACGCCGCGTCGGGTCTCCTTCGACCGGACCCGTGCCACGGTCTTCAACGACAGGCTGCATCTCCATGCCGCAGATCGGGCATTCGCCCGGCTCCTCCAGCGGAGGGACGCAGTTCATCGCGCAGGCGTAGCCGAGAACCTCTGACTCCGTCATCGCGTCGTGGTCGGTGTGGTCTACTACCTCTTCCGTGACCGGCTGCTCAACGTCCACAGGCACCAACTCCATCCCGCAAATCGGGCAGTCGCCTGGCTCGTCTTGCTTGATTTGAGGATGCATCGAGCACGTGTAGATTGTGCCATCGTCGTTCGTGTCGATAGGATGGATCGATGCGGCATTAGGTGGCTTGGATTCGACCCTCGCAGAGGGGCTTTCGGCGGTCCCTCCATGCGATCCGGCTCCAAGGTTGTAGAACACGATCGCCGCGATGATGAATCCGGCCACGACGAAAAGTTGGCGAACACCAGGTAACAACTTCTTCAAGAGAGGAAGGATGCGTTTCATGGAAGCTCCTCCGTGGTGAGAGAACCGCCAACGGCGCGTTCGAGGTCGGTGATGGTCACGAGGTAGTCGCGGTGAGTTCGTGTAAGGTCACGACGGACACCAATCAGGGTGCGTTGCGCATCCAGCAAATCGATGAACGTTGCCTGGCCGGACGTATAGGAAGACTGGTTCGTTGCGAAGGCTTCCTCCGCAAGTGGCAGTAAGTTCTCGTGCAGGACCTCAAGCTGCCGATCGAGAGATACGAGTCGTGGAAGTACACTTCGAATCTCCGATTCGATTTCCGACTCCTGTGCGATCCGCCGCCACTCCGCTTCTTCCAGTTTGCGCCGGGCCTGTTCCTTCGCGGCACGCCTTCTTGCGTTCGGAATCGGAATGTTGAAGCCGACCGAAACTCCCCACGCGTCCTCGCCTTCGTCGGAGGGAGCCATCGCGCCCATCGGGTTATCGGGTCGGTCGCCGACACCCACGTAGTTCAGGCCCAGCGTGAGATCCGGATAGTAGTCCTTACGCGCCAAGTCGTGGCGCAGCTCCGCCTGCTCTTCACGGAGACGGAAGCGCTCGATCTCTGGACGTAGTGCGATTGCCTCCGAGATCAACGACTCTGCGTCGGGGAGCGAAAGCCCCGTGGCGTTGCGATGATCGAGTGGTGGGATGTCTCCCACTTCATCGACGAAGAGGAGGCGACCGATCTCCTGGCGCAGGGCTGCGATACGCGCAGGGTAGCCTGTTAGTTCGTTTTCAATGCGCGCCAGTTCCGTCTGCGACTGAAGCAGCGAACCGCGCCCGCGTTGACCAGAACCATAGAGCACAGCAGCGGCCTCCAGCGTTTGTTCGATGGTCCGCTTGTCCTCCTCGGCCAGCGCGAGCGCAGCCTGCTCATAGGCTAGGCGATACCACGCCTGCTGCACTTGCTGGCGAAGTTCCAGCATGCTTGAACGGTAACTCTGGAGGACCTGCATCGCCTCGCTGCGGGCGATGTCGCCCTGAAGGCGACGCTTCCCGAACCATGGAAACATCTGGCTGACGGTGGTCACAAACTCCTGTTCGCCGGTGCGCGTTTGCACGCCCTCGACGAACTGCATATAGCTCACACGCGGATCCATCAGCGACGACGCTTGTGGAACCTCCAGCGCGGCAGCACGGAACGCGGCAAAGTCCGCCTGAAGCCCGGGGTTGTTCAGGAACGCAGTCTCGATGGCCGCATGTAGAGTCAGCGTACCCGTCGTTGTCGTCGCCCGGTCGGCAGGCATGAAGTCAGCGCGCGGAGGCGCGGCTTGGATCGTCGGCGGACGAAGCGCATCGCGTTCCGGAATTGTTGGTGGAAGTGACGCGCAGGCGGTCAATCCAACAGATAGCCCAGTCAGGGCAAATATATACAATAACCTCATCGAGAGATCCCGATCACGAAGGCGATAGCCGCCGCCGCACGAAGCGACGAACGGGTGGTGGCAAGCCACCGTCGCTGGCCGAGGCAAGAAGCCTCCGCCCGTGATCAGGTTCAGATAATGTAGACGGAGTTTAGCGCGTGAAGGGAAGGTCGCGCAAGCGGACTACCACGCGTTGGTCGCCAGCGCGGTGCATCCTCGATTCCCGTGACCGGTGAGAAAGCGGATGCGCTGGCGGGCAAAGCGAAAGCCTGCGCGTGATACTCAATGGAAGAAACAACGAAGGGAAGAGGAGCCGCAGGAAGCTCATCGGAAGAGCCGATCTCTACCGGGCAGGGGCAACCGTTCGCATCCTCGCAAGGCCCATCCTGCGCAGGCTTGGGGGCAGCCGCGTCATCCTGTCGCTCCGAAGGGCAGCACCCATGGGCTTCCGCAGCAGACTCTTCGTTCACCAAGACGGCGAACGCGTCGCCACCGTGCAAGCACGCAATGCCGCACTGGCAGAACGGAAGTTGCGCCGCCACCATCGTAAACACGAACACCAGCCCGACCAGGGAGGTCAGGATGCGCTTCGCGGGAGATGGGAGTCGGCGACGGTTCATCATGGGATGAGAGTAGGAGCAATGGTCGGACCAGTCAAGGGTGGATACGGGGAGAGCGCCCGACAACGGCGAGGAACCACAATCAAGAGAAGCCGAGGAAAGCCCCGATTGCTTCCTCGTCCTGGCGAACCTTCCGCTCGTCCTCATCGGGTGTATCGCTGACATCTACTTCGTGGAGACGCCCACGTTACTCGCGAACACCGGAGCACTGCTCGGCATCGGCGGCTTCATCACCTCCACGTTCCTCAACGCCATCGTGGTGCCGGTTGGGTACGCGATGATGTTTGGCAAACAAACATGAGTCTGAAATAGTTCAAGTAGCGGAAACCGAAGGTTTGTGAGCTAGAGGTCCATAGAAGTGAGTGGGTTGTCTTCAAATATCGTCGCTGACTGCACGTAGCCGCGAAGCACGGCGACCGACTTGTGGCCGGTCTGGCGGGCGATGACATGCTCGGGAACACCGGCGCGAGCTGCACAGGTAACGAACCCGGATCGCAACGAGTGCCCGCCGTAGCAAGCGGCATCAAGCCCGAGGGTTTCCAAGTGCTTCTTCACGATCTTGGCCACCGACTGTGGTGTCAGCCGAGAAGGTCGTAGGGTTCCCCATCGGTTCAAAGGCCGGAAGAGTGCGCCCTCTCCTATACCAGAAACGGTAAGATATGCACGGACTGCGAGTACAGGACAGGTCTCGTAGTGCTTGCCGCATGGGATGCCGACCTCGCGGCCTTCCCCACTTTGGTCGGTCTTTGATCGCTTGATGGTAAGGCGGATGCCGGTATCTTCCTCGACAACCACATCTTCCACGTCCAGCGAGACGAGTTCGGATCTCCGCAGAGCGGCGGCAAAACCGAGAAGAAGCAGCGCCTTGTCACGGCGGCCTTGCAGGTCATCTCGACACGAAAGCGAGAGAGCACGCAGATCCTTGAGACCGAGTGCTTTCTTCTTTGCGACAGCCCGGCCCTTCTCGCGGCAGATCCCTTTCCATACCCTGCTCACACGGCGGTCGCGAAGAGGAGAGGGATGACATGCAAGTTCGTGAGCATTGCTGATGGTGGCCATGCGGCGTCCAATGGTGCTGGTCTTGAACCCCTCGTCGGCTTGAGCGGTCAGAAATGCCGCGACCGTCTCGGGTGCGGCGGGCAGAGGGTTCAGTCCCTGCTCCACGCACCATAACTCGAAGGCACACCAGTCAGACCGATAAGCTCGACGCGTATTGTCGCTGACGGAAGCTTCTGCAAAGTGCCGGACCCTCTCCGCACCTCCGATCAGAGACGTGATGGCCGACTTGGGTGGCACTGATATGGGGAGGTTCTTATCCATGTCGATTTCTCCGTGTAGTATCGATAACCTACGCTTATCGATACTATGATCGATCTTACGTCTTCCTCTTGCCGCGCCGTTTCTTCGAGGCCTGTGCGCCACCATCCATGGCTTCCACTTCAGCGCCGGTTTCCTCATCATAGACGATCAGCTTGCTGTAGACGCCGTATGTCTCCCCCAGCGTGTCCGTATGGATCCTCGCGACGTGTAGCTTCTTTCGAGATGGGAACGTGGCCGGGCGCTCGATGTTCCAACTCCGAAGACGTTCGGCTTCCTTCGAGGGGCAAAGGGCGAAGATCTTCTCGTTACGCAGATAGACGACGAGCAGGCGCGGTCCTTGATAGAGCCCGTCTGTTTTCGAGCCTTTCTGGATCCACCGCTTGCGCGTGACCACCTTCACGTTGTCCACCAAGAGCATCAGACGGTTACGGAGCAGAAGTCGAAGGCGCAGCCTTTCCTGTACGTCGGTGGCGTTCTTCATCTGACCTACCAGGCGCGACATCGTGCCGATGGCTTCGTCCATGCCCTCGGCGAGTATCAGCTTTTCTGAGAGGTCATTCTCCACGGCACGTAGATCGGTCGCGACTCGTTCAAGTTCTTTCTCGGTCTTGCCAAGGAGGAGGTCGAGCCTGCGTTGAAGGGAACGCTTGCCTGCTGCCGCGTCGAAGTCTCGACCCAGCGTGGTCATCTTCTGCCTCAGTCCTTCGGTCTGAGCAACCAGTGCGTCTCGTTGCTCCTGGAGCTTTACCGTGGCCTTTTGTGTGGATGATGGATCGACCAGATCCTGGACTTCCAAATCGAAGGCCAACGCGTACAGAACGGCGTTCTCGATTTCCTCGTACAGCCACTTGCCCGTTTCCAGACATCCGAAGTGCCGCCGCGCCCGGTCACATGAAACGTCCGGATAGACATATAGAACGGTGCCGTCTGTTGTTTTCGTTTTGGCGATCCCGAAGTGCATCGGCCCGCCGCAGTGGGCGCAGGTAACAAACCCGGTGAAGAGGTTACTAAGTTCGTCTTTGTTCTTACCACCTTTTCGTCCCTTCAAGTCGCCAGCGATGCGCATCATGCCTTGCAACACGTCGAACTCGTCCTCAGAAATCACCGCTGGGTAATAGCCCTCGATGGTTATAGAGCCTTCTTCTTCGGACTCGGGGGGCCGCTCGATAACGAGGTCGCCTACCAGCGCACGACTATTGAGTATCGCCTTCACCGTGCTGTCGGCCCACCCGTTTCGGGCACGGTTCCAAGTGGGGTACCCCTTTTCGTTCAAACTTTGCGCGATGCTCGTGAGCCCATGACCCGCGTTACGAAGCTTGACGATCTTCTTTACAACTTTCAGGCGATCACGCCTGAAAGCGAACTTCCCGCCCTCTTTCCTGTTTCCGATCTTTTTGCGCCCGACGATCTTCACCCAGCCGGGGCAGCGCTCGGTGATGGGTTCCTTGCGCCGCGCTTTTTCCACGAGCATCTGCCAGTTCGCCAGCGCGCGGTATTGCTTCGTCCTGGACTCCTCGTGGGCCCGCCACATGATCACGATGGAGATCAACACCTCCGTAGGGTTGTGGGCCACGCTGGTGCGGGTATACTCCCTCGCGCCATCTGCCAGCGTTACGATGCTGATCCCTGCGTTTAGAATTTGAAGGAAGCTCGCCAGAGCGATGCTGACGGTTTCCCTGCTTAGTCGGTCGAGTGACTCAACCACCAGGATCGAACCATCCGGAACCCTTCCCCCCTCGACTTCCTTCAGGAAGCTTCCGAGAGCCCCTTTGGTTTTGTGCTCCCCCTTGAAGCCGGAGAGCCCTTCGTCCTGCATGATGAGTCCTTCGTCAACTTCGAGGCCCCGCCTGGCAGCCCACTCGCGCGTCGCATCTAGCTGTCGCCGCTTGCTATCGCCGAGCTTCTGCCGAGGGCTTGAAAACCTGATGTACGAGTAGACCCGTGGCTTCACGACTCGTGGAGCAGCGCGGGTATCGGGACGGGCGGGAGATCGGGTGGATCGCTTCTTCATGAAGCTGAAGTACAGGATCGCATTTCGTGCGTAAAGACAAAACCAGGCACGCCGGGGTGCACCAAGGAATCCTGTGGCTTTCGCGACAACTCGGCGGAGTTCGCCAAGCTGGGGGCCGTAGTGTTGGGAGCCTCAATGCTCGACGCGAAGTCGAAGAAGAAGTTTGCCGACAAGTTCTCGCTCAACTTCCCCCTGCTCGCTGACGAGGACAACGCGGTCGCGACGGCCTACGGCGTCTGGGTCGAAAAGTCCATGTACGGCAAGAAGTACATGGGGATCTCGCGCGAGACCTTCATCATCGGCCCTGACGGCAAGATCGTTGCGCATTGGCCGAAGGCGGCGGGGAGCGAGGAGCATCCGGCTGAAGTGCTGGCGTGGTTGAAGGCGAACGCGGGCTCCTGACAAGCGTTCGGACACCGGGCCGGGTGGAGTGATTTCACCCGGCCTTGTCCTGTTTCCCCCCGCATCCCATCGTGTCGGCGCGGCGATCAAATCGCCGAATCGAAAAAAACCATTGTCTGGGGACGGGGCCTTGTTGCTCACATTCCCCATGATCGCGGCGTTCACCTACGAAATCCACCTCTCTGTCCTGGCCCTCCTTGGGCTCTTTGCGGTCAAGTATTACTTCTGCCTGAACGCCTCCACGAGCTACCTCTGAGCTGATTTGCAGGGCATCTGTGGTGATGCGCGTTCGCCCGACGAGCGCGCTGTCCTCAGGTCCGGCGCGGCCGGTTGTCTTTCTTCCCCTCCGCGCTCACCCTCGTCCTTCATGAGGTCTTTCCGCCATGACCGAGGCTCTCGTCAGCCGTTCCGTAATTCCGGCGCAGGCCGCCGTCCGCCCGCGCGCAGCCGGGCCGCCACCCCACGAAGACCACGCGTTGGAGTCTGTCACGGTCGAACTTGGCCGCGCGATTTTTCGGGAGATTCCCAAGCACGCCCCGTCCAAAATCAGTCCCGCGCGGCTCGATGACCTGATGATGCAACTCCTCATGAGGGACGAGGATTTGCGCTACCGGATGCTGCGCTTCGTGGACGTCTATCCCGCGCTTCGCACCGCCAAGGCGCTCGGCGAACACCTGGAGGAGTTCCTGACAAGTCCCGAACTCGCCACCGTGGGCCCCGGGCCGTTCACGGCCCTGGCGCAATTCCTTGGCCGTTCGCGCCCCGCCACGCGCGGCGCCATTCGCCTCGCCAGCCGACTCGGCATCTCGCGCATGGGGCGGCAATTCATCGCCGGCAACACGCCGGAGGAAGTGGCGAAGAAAATCCGCCGCATGGAGCGCGAAGGCTTCCTGTTCTCGCTCGATCTGCTGGGCGAATTCGTCGTCAGCGAATCGCAGGCGGATCACTTCGCGGGCCGGTATCTCGAGATGGTGGAACGCTTCGGCAGCCTGCTCGGCACCGAGCCCTCGGGGCGCACACCGGCGGGGCCGCGCGTGAACATCTCCATCAAGCTCAGTTCCCTCACGAGCAAGTTCGAGCCAATGGATCCCGAAGGCACCAGCGCGGCCGTTCGCGAGCGGCTCCGACCGCTGGTCCGTGCCGCGCAACGCACCGGTGCCTTCATCAACGTGGACATGGAGAAGTACGAGTACCGCGACCTGACGCTGCAGATCCTTTTGGATTTGCTCGATGAGCCCGAATTCCGCGGGTTCCCCCACCTCGGAACTGTCCATCAGGCCTACCTCAAGGACGCGCTTCCGTCGCTCGAATGGTTCCTCGGCGAACTCCGAAAGCGCGGCCAACCGCTCACGATTCGCCTCGTGAAGGGTGCCTACTGGGACAGCGAGCAAATCTGGGCGCGCGCGAAGGGCTGGCCGATTCCCGTCATCATGGACAAGCGCGAAACCGACGCGAGTTACGAGCGCTGTCTGCGCATGCTGATCGAAAGCAACGACATCGTCCGCACCGCCGTCGCGAGCCACAATGTGCGCAGCATCGCCCATGCGATGGCCCTTGCGAAGGCCTTCAAGGTGCCCGCCGACCGCTTCGAATACCAGATGCTTTACGGCATGGCGGGCCCGATCAAGGACGCGCTCCGCGCCATGGGCTATCCTGTCCGCATCTATACGCCGTGCGGCGAACTGCTCCCGGGCATGGCCTATCTGGTGCGCCGGATTCTCGAAAACACCAGCAATGAATCCTTCCTCCGCCAACGGTTTGCCGAAGGCGTGAGCGAGGAAAAGCTGCTCTCCGATCCGAAGTCCACCCGCTGACCCGCCGCCCCAAGGAGATTTCCCATGAGCACCATGCTTGATGCCACACCCGCGCCGCTGGGCGAGTTCCGCAACCAGCCGCCGACCGATTTTTCCAAGCGCGAATCGCGAGAGAGCTTCAAGGCCGCCCTCGCGCAGGCCCGCGCGAAATTCCCCGTCGCCGTGCCGCTCGTCATCGACGGCCAGCGCATCGAGACGGCGGAGAAGATCGACTCCGTCAATCCCGCGCAGTTCACGGAGGTCGTCGGCACCTCCGCCAGTGCCAGCGCCGCCCACGTCGATCAGGCCGTCCTCGCCGCCCGTGCCGCGTTTCGCTCGTGGTCGCGCACGGAGCCTGAGGAGCGCGCCGGTGTCCTCATCGCCGCTGCGAATCTGCTCAAGGCGCGAAAGCATTTCTTCGCCGCGATCGCCGTGCTCGAGTCGGGCAAGGCCTGGCGCGAGGCCGACGCGGACGTGGACGAAGCCATCGACTTCCTCGAGTTCTACGCCCGCGAGATGGTCCGCATCGGGCAACCGCGGCGCCTGCAACACTACCTGCTCGGCGAGCGCAACGACCTCACCTACCACGCGCTCGGCGTCGTGGGCGTCATCGGCCCCTGGAACTTCCCGCTCGCGATTCCCGTCGGCATGGCCGCCGCCGCGATCGTGGCGGGAAACACCGTGATCCTCAAGCCAGCCGAACAGACACCGGTCATCACCAGCCTTTGGGTGGACCTGATGTTGGAGGCGGGCCTGCCGCCCGGCGTGCTGCATTACCTGCCGGGCAGGGGAGAGGTCTGCGGTGCGCGCCTTGTCCAGCATCCGGACGTGAACATGATCGTCTTCACCGGCAGCCGCGAGGTTGGCCTTCATATCATCCGCGAAGCGGCCACGGTGCGCGACGGACAGCACTTCGTGAAGCGCGTCGTGACGGAAATGGGCGGCAAGAACGCCCTCATCGTGGACGGCAGCGCGGACGTCGATGCGGCCGTTCCCGACGTGCTCTACAGCGCCTTCGGATTCAGCGGACAGAAGTGCTCCGCGTGCTCGCGCGTGATCCTCCTTGAGGAGGTCTACGACGAGGTGGTCACGCGACTCAAGGAAGGCGCCCACTCGCTCAAGATCGGGCTTCCCGAACATCCCGCCACGCAGGTCGGCCCCGTGATCGATGCAGACGCCGCCGCGAAGGTGCGCCGCTACGTGGAACTCGGTCGCAGCCAGGCGAAGCCGATCCATATCGGCGATGTGAGCAAGTACGTGGGTGAAGGATTCTTCGTTCCACCCAGCATTTTCACCGTCGATTCTGCCCGCCACGCCCTCGCGCAGGAGGAGATTTTCGGGCCGGTGCTGACGGTGCTCCGGGCGAAGGATTTCGACGAAGCCCTCGAGATCGCCAACAGCACACCCTACGCCCTCACGGGGGGCGTCCACTCGCGCACGCCGAGCAACCTGCGTCGTGCGCGCGAGGAGTTCCAAGCCGGCAATCTATACCTCAATCGAACCATCACCGGCGCCATCGTCGGTCGCCAGCCCTTCGGCGGCTACCGCCTGAGCGGCATCGGCTCGAAGGCGGGCGGTCCGGATTACCTCCGCCAGTTCCTCGTCGCCCGCGTCGCCACCGAGAACATGATGCGCAACGGCGTCGCGTCCCTTACGGAGTCCGCGGTGCAGACCTGGGAGGACTGACCTGGCGTCTACTCAGTAGAAAGCCCGCCCGGACCTTGATTCCCCGGGCCTCGCCATGCGGGTCGAACGTCTCATTCAGCCCCCTGCCCCACCTGCTCCGCCCTCTTGGTCATTTGCGTGCGTCGCCACATTTCGACCAGCAGCGGGCGGAGCTCATTCAGGTTGGGTTTCTTCTCTTCTTTGCGCAGCGGTTTCACGATGATGATGGCATCGCCAAGGTCAGCGGGGCGGGAATAGGTGTTGAGTGGCGTGCGCTCCAGGATTGGATCGAGGAGTGGGCTGGAACCGTAAATCTCTTGGGCGACGCCGTAACGGCCTGCGGGAATTGCGGCAACGAGCAGTTTGCCCAGTTCGTCGTTTGGCAACGAGGGGTTGGAAGCGACAATCTCCATCGCGCGGTTCAGATCTGTTTCGAGCCGGGAGACCATCTCTTCGCGGGTGGTCAGCCCCTGATCTGCCAGCGAGGCGGTACGGAAAACCCACGCATCCATGGACCAATCCCTCCCAAGGCGTGGCAAAAGTTCCTCGTATGTGGCCTTCAGGTCCTCCTCGCTGGGCTCAAGCTCCAGAAGCCATCGCCGAAGAGTCACCTCCTTGCGCGTCGCATCCGCGATCATCGGCCTGATTGCCACCCATTCGGGATCGCTCGGCTCAATCGCGTGCGCTGCCATCATCGCCGCCCGTGCCATTTCCTGCGCGGGGCCGCTCATCTCAGGCCATTGGCTGGCAAGGAAATCACCTGGTGCCACAAACGGATTCGTGACGATCTCATCCATGCCGATGAAACCGGCGGGCACGAAGTGGAGCGTGTTGTTGGCAAGCCATGGTTCGAATGGGTTCGCGTCGTCATTCAGTGGGAGAAACCGGGGGGTCTCACGCGCTTCGAAATCGGCGATCAGAGACTGCCAGCGTTCGCCCACTGATTGCTGGCGCCAGTGCCTGCCCAGGCGCTCGTGCCATACGGGATGGGCCAGGTCAAGCGGGGGCATCTTATCTGTGACTCGGTATAGGTAGAATCCGCGCGGGGTTTCGAAGGGCTCGGAGACGACTCCCTCCTCAAGGGCGAAGACGAATGCGTCGACTTCTGGGGAAAGGGTTCCCCGCCTGACGGTCCCGACCACGCCTCCCTTTGCGCGACTGGACGACTCGCTGTAGCGACGAGCGACCTCGCCGAATGGCGTCCCTCCAACAATCTCTGCCCGAGCGGCCTCGATCAGCTTGCGGGCTACTGCCGGACCGTCCGGTCCAATTGAGCGCACATGGATCGATTCGAGAGTTAGCGTATCGACCATCTGGCTTGCGTAGGCAGCTCGGTGGTCCTCCAGCCAGGATGCCAGCTCTTCGTCGGAGGGATCCGAGATTGTTGCCTCCAGCCGCTTGGCGATAAGGCGCTGCGCCGTCTGGCTCTCACGGTATTGCTGAAGCAGCAGCGTCCAGGATGTGGGCGCATCCGCAGAGTCGACGGATATCGAATCCAACAGGTCGTGTGTTAACGCTGCCGAACCGGCAGAGGGGATCATGGGGGCAACATATTGCTCCCAGCGCTGCTGGTACTCGGGAGTCGTTTCACTCCATGGGGCGGCGGAGAGAGCGGCGGGCGCGAAGATGACCAGCAGGGCATACAGCGAAGCAAACCGAGGCATAGAAACCCTTTTCAGGAGTGCAAAAAAAAGCGGGGCGGAGCACTGATTCGTGCCGACCGCCCCGCTGATGTGATTTGATTCAACCGCCGAAGCGGGTGCGGAAGCGAACCTTAGTAGAGGTCCCAGTCCTGCACGTCGGTGGTGATGGCGCCGGTGCTGACGACCACGTCGTCGATCAGCGTATCGTTCGCGGCGGTCACGCCGAGGCCGATGCGGAGGTTGCTGATGCCGGGGGCAATTGCCGTCCCGGTGAAGGTCACCTGATCGGCGACGATCTCGGTGTCGTTCACGTAGAACTTGGCAAAGGTCTGGCCGATGGAAACGCCGAGCTTCGTCCAGGCGCCGGCAACGCGATCCGGGCCGTTGAGCAGCGTGTAGTAGCCGTTGGAGCCAGAGGCCGAGGGGGCGCCCGCAATGCCGATGAAGCGCGCGACGTACTTGTTGGCGGTGCCATCGTTGTTTGCCGTGGTGGAGTTCCAGGTGCCCAGGTTGAAGATGTGGGCGACGTTGTCAGCCGCGCGGAGGGAAACGCCGAGGCGGGTCGGAACGGTGGCCGACTTGGTCCAGTACTCGAGGTTGATGGGATCCACGTCCGTGGGGACGTAGGGGGTTGTGAAGCTGCCACCGGTGGGGAGAGCGCGATTGGCAGTCCAGGAGCTGGTACCAACCAACAGAACAGCCTTGTCGGAGCCAGCGTGCTGGTTTCCTGCGTCAACTGAGAAAGTGACGCCAGTGGTGGTACCACCGGTTCCAGCGACAACCGAGTACGCCGCTTCGAAAGCGGTCTGATCGGCGTAGCTCTCGAACGTTTCGGTAAGAACCACGGCGGCGGAGGCAGAACCAGCAAGCAGCATGGCTGCTGCGGCCAAAATCATCTTCTTCATGACTGCATACTCCTTCTTTCGAAAATGAGCCGGAGACAAACTTCCTCCGACGACACCGGACCATGGCTCTCGGGCCGGGCACAGGTCAATACTTAAGGGCTTTCGTTGAAACGAAAAACTATTGGGTCCATTTGGACCGTCACCTCCGGATGGTCGCTTCGGTCCAAATCAGTGCCAGTTATCCCGAATTAGCGGACGTATTCTGTCTTGCTACCGTGGGCACGCGCCCTCCTGATTGCCGGAATTCGATCCAGAGGGGGCCTCGCCGTGCAGCTTCAAACTTTTGATTGGGCAATTATTGGAGCGTTTTTCCTGGTTTCCCTCCTCGTTGGGCTCGTCTCCATGAGGAGGGCAGGAAAGAACAGCGAAGAGTTCTTTCTCTCGGGTCGGTCCATGCCTTGGTGGCTGCTGGGGACGTCGATGGTGGCCACGACTTTCTCGACCGACACACCGAACCTGGTCACGGATTTGGTGCGCGGCGGGGGAGTGTCGGCCAACTGGGCCTGGTGGGCGTTCCTGCTGACGGGCATGTTGACCACGTTCGTCTATGCGCGGCTTTGGCGCCGGTCGGGGGTCTTCACGGACATCGAGTTCTACGAACTGCGCTATGGCGGACGACCCGCGGCGCTCCTCCGTGGATTCCGGGCGCTCTACCTTGGGCTCTTCTTCAACATGGTGGTGATCGCCTCGGTCAGCGTGGCCGCCATCAAGATCGGCGGCATCATGTTCGGGCTCTCGCCGTTCCAAACGATCTTCTGGGCGTCGCTCATCACGGTCCTTTACAGTGCTCTGGGGGGTCTCAGGGGGGTCATCCTGACGGACTTCGTGCAGTTCGGGCTGGCGATGCTCGGCAGCCTGGCGGCGGCCTGGTACGCGGTCGCTCATCCCAAGGTGGGCGGGCTGGGGAACCTGCTGGCGCATGAGAACGTGGTGGGAAAGCTGTCCCTCCTGCCCGACTTTTCCGACACGAACGCCGCGCTGGCCATCTTCATCGTGCCGTTGGCGGTGCAGTGGTGGAGCGTCTGGTATCCCGGCTCGGAGCCGGGTGGCGGCGGCTACGTGGCCCAGCGCATGTTGGCGGCAAAGGACGAGCAGAACGCCATGGGTGCGTCGCTCCTCTTCATGGTGGCGCACTATGCGTTGCGCCCCTGGCCGTGGATCATCGTGGCGCTGGCGTCGCTGGTGGTATTCCCCGATGTGGATTCGATCGCGGCGGCCTTCCCGAGCGTGGCGGCGGACAAGCTCGGGAACGACCTCGGCTATCCGGCCATGCTGACGTTCCTTCCGCCGGGGTTGCTGGGGCTGGTGGTGGCGTCGCTGATTGCCGCCTACATGAGCACGATTTCCACGCAGATCAACCTCGGTGCGTCCTACGTGACGAACGACTTCTGGAAGCGCTTCGTGAGCCCCAAGGCCTCAGAGCGCGAACTGGTGAACGTGGGGCGTGTGGTGACGGTGCTGCTCATGGTCCTGGGCGGGCTGTTGGCGCTCAAGCTCCAGTCGGCAAAGCAGGCCTTCGACCTGCTCATGCAGATCGGCGCAGGCACCGGGCTTATCTTCATCCTGCGCTGGTTCTGGTGGCGCGTGAATGCCTGGAGCGAGATCGTCGCCATGATCGTCTCGTTCGTGTTTGCGCTGGCAATCTTCTTCGTCCAGCCCGCCTGGGCCGACTATGTGAAGTTCACGGCGGGCGTGGCGGTGACGACGGTTGCGTGGGTGCTGGTGGCGCTTGCGACCCCGGCGGAAAGCCGCGAGGTGCTGGAGAATTTCGTGCGCAAGCTGCGCCCGGGCGGTCCCGGCTGGGCCAAGATCGTGCGCGCGGCACGCGAGCGCGGCGAGGAACTGGAGACCCCGGGCCAAGGGTGGAACGTGCCTGCAGGGATCCTCTGCACGTTCTTCGGCTGCCTGATGGTCTACGGGGCGCTGTTCGCGACCGGGTACTGGATCTATGGCCAAATGGCCCTTGCGATCGGCCTGACTGCCCTCGCCGTGGTGAGCGGCGGCATTGTGGTGGCGCTTTGGAGGCGACTGGCTGCGTGAGGCCGGGATGCGCCTTGATGGATTACGCCGATGCGACACCTTTCAGGGTCGGATCCCGTCATCGTCGGTCCGGTGGTGTCGGCCTTTGCGGCCTCAACCACCGGCTGTGAGCTGCCATCCTTTCAGGATGTTTTCGGCGGGCGAGGGCGCCTTCGGTCGATCGGACAGAATGGCTGGTCCGATTTCGTTCCACCAGCCTCGTCCCGAGAATCTGCGAAATCGGCGTAATCTGCGGTCGCGCTTTTCGCCGCCGCCCACAGCGCTCCCGGTTGATGAAAACTTGATGGTCCGTGACACACAACCGGTCGCTTTCCCCTCGCCCCGTCCCGGCCCGGCGGGTTCACTCTTCGCCGTTCTCCGGCGCCAGCCGGCATTCCGTATCACCCAAGAGGTTCTCCCGTGGCCAAGCGATCCGTCGATCAACTGGACGTCAAAGGTAAGAAGGTTCTCGTGCGCGTTGACTTCAACGTGCCGCTCGACAAGCAACTCGCCATCACCGACGACAATCGCATCGTCGAGGCGCTCCCCACCATCAAGCACCTGATCGCCAAGGGCGCACGCACCATCATCGTGTCCCACCTGGGCCGCCCCGACGGCAAGGTCGTGCCCTCCATGAGCCTCAAGCCCGCCGCCGAGCGCCTCTCGCAGCTCCTCGGCCAGCCCGTTCCCCTCGCCCCGGACTGCGTCGGTCCCGAGGTCAAGGCCCTCGCCGACAAGCTCAAGGACGGCGAAGTCCTCATGCTCGAGAATGTCCGCTTCCACGCCGAGGAAGAGGAGAAGAAGAACAAGGAAACCAAGCAGTTCTCCCCGGCCCGCGACAAGTTCTGCGAAGAGCTTGCTTCCCTCGCCGAGCTCTACGTCAACGACGCCTTCGGCACGGCCCACCGCGACCACGTCTCCACGACGGGCGTCGCCAAGAAGCTCCACCCGAACGCCTGCGGCTTCCTGATCCAGAAGGAACTCAAGTACCTCCAGGACGCCCTCGACGCCCCCAAGCACCCGCTCGTTGCCATCCTCGGCGGCTCCAAGGTCTCCAGCAAGATCGGCGTCATCAAGGCCCTCATGGAGAAGGTCGACACCCTCATCATCGGCGGCGGCATGACCTTCACCTTCCTCAAGGTCCAGGGGAAGGAAATCGGCAAGTCGCTCTATGACGCCGAGTCCGCCGAGATCGCCAAGGCCCTCCTGGAAGAAATCAAGGCCAAGGGCAAGGACGTGGTCTTTGCCGAGGACGTGCTCGTGGCCGACAAGTTCGACAACAGCGCCAACACCAAGTACGTCTCCGTCGACGCCATGCCCGCCGACATGGAAGGCGTGGACATCGGCCCGAAGACCATCGCCAAGTTCCAGCAGATCATCGCCAAGGCGGGCACCGTGGTGTGGAACGGCCCCGTGGGTGTGTTCGAGATCGACGCCTTCGCGAAGGGCACCAAGGCCATCGGCGAGGCAATGGCCGCCAGCAGCGCCATCACAATCATCGGCGGCGGCGACAGCGCAGCAGCGGTCCTCAAGTTCGGCCTGTCCGACAAGATGACCCACATCTCCACCGGCGGCGGCGCGAGCCTCGAGTTCCTCGAAGGCAAGAAGCTCCCCGGCATCGCGGCGCTCGACGAAGCCTGATCCAGGCGCCGAATGCAGACCATCACGAGAGGTGCCCGGCTGCGGTCGGGCGCCTCTTCTTTTTTGGGCCTCAGCCCCCTTCGCGACTCACCGGTTGACACCCCCCGTCCCCGCGCAAGGATTCGCCCCTCTTGAACGGAGGTCGCCTGCCCATGCTGCTCACGTCGATGAAGGAAGAACTCAATATTGCCCTCAAGGCGGCCGTGCAGGCCGCGGGAAAGTCCTTCGAGGACCTGGGGGTGGCCTTCGAGCGCGCCGCGCTTGGTCCCTGCAAGTCGCCCGATCACGGTGACCTTGCCACCAACGCCGCCATGCTGCTTGCCAAGCCGCTCGGCACCAACCCGATCGCCCTCGGCACCGCCATTGCCGAGCAACTGGCCGCCCATCCGTTCATTGCCAAGGCCGAGGCCGTGAAGCCCGGCTTCGTCAACCTGCGCCTCTCACCCGCGGCCTTCGCCCATGTGCTCAGCTACGTGAAGCAGCAGCGCGAGGCCTACGGCGACAGCACCCTGGGCCAGAAGCGCCGCGTGCTGCTCGAGTTCGTCTCCGCCAACCCGACGGGGCCCATGCACCTCGGCCACTGTCGCCACGCTGCAACGGGCGACTCGTTGGCGCGCATCCTCCGCGCCGCCAGCTATGACGTCACCACCGAGTTTTACATCAACGATGCCGGTGCCCAGATCAAGGCCCTCGGCCGCAGCTTTCGCTACGCCTGCCTCAAGGTTGCCGGGCTTCTCGATCCCGCCACGGTCCAGCACGAGAACGACCCCGAGACCGGGCGCGCGTTCATCGTCCACGATGGCGAACGTGTCCAGTACACCGGCGACTACATGGAGGAATTCGCGCGCGAGTTCGTTTCCACCGCCACTCCCGACCAGCTCCTCGGCATGAGCCCGGAGGAATTCTCCCTCGAAGCGCGCAACCGTAATCTGGAGATGATCAAGCGCGACCTCGGTGCCATGGGCGTCTTCTTCGACAACTATGTCAGCGAAAAGGCCCTACATGAAAACGCCGCCGTCGAGGAAGCGATGCTGAAGCTTCGCGAGTCCGGCCGCACCTACGAGCAGGACGGCGCCGTGTGGCTGAAGACCCAGGATTATGGCGACCCGGAGGACCGCGTCCTCATCAAGGGGGACGGCGCCTACACCTACCTGGTCCCGGACATCGCCTACCACCACGACAAGTACCTGCGCGGCTACGATCGCTACATTAATGTCTTCGGCGCCGACCACGGTGGTTACCTGCCGCGCCTGAAGGCGGGCGTCGCGGCGCTCGGCCACGATCCCGAGGCTTTGACCATCATCCTGCTGCGGCTGGTGTTCCTCACGCGCGGCGGTCAGCGCGTCAAGTTTAGCAAGCGCGCCGGAAACTTCGTCGCCCTTTCCGACGTGGTTGAGGAGGCGGGCCCCGACGCGGCGCGCTGGTTCATCCTCTGCCGCTCCAGCGACTCGGAGTTCGAATTTGACCTGGACCTGGCCAAGCAGGCCAGCAGCCAGAACCCCGTCTACAAGGTCCAGTACGCCCACGCGCGCATCTGCACCATGATCGACAAGGGCACGGAAGAGGGCTTCACCATGCTGGCCGATCCGGCCCGTGTGGCGGACATCCTGACTGCCCCCATCGAACGCGACATGATCCTCTATCTGGCCCAGTTCCCCGAAGTGGTCGAACGGAGCGCCCGCGAGCTTTCCGTGCATCACATCCCGGCCTACGCGCTCGGGCTGGCCGACCTGTGGAACAGCTATTACAGCATGGCCCGCACGGACGAAACCTTCCGCGTGCTGCGTCCCGAGGCGAAGGAACTGAGCGAAGCCCGCCTGTTCCTCGCCGACACCATGCGTCAGGTCCTCTCCAACGCCCTCGGCCTGATGGGAATCACCGCCCCGAGCCGCATGACCAAGGCCGCCGAGGCGGAGTAAGCGGAAACCACAGGGCTTGCTTTCCAACCCACGTCGTGCCTACGCTGCATGGGCGAGGAGCGGGTGTGCGAATTCATGGACTATGATGCGATCGTAAAGGGCAGGCGTCGGAACTGGGACGCACTCAAGCCTGATGAGGTGCGCCAGCGCGAGAAGGAAGAGGAGCGCACCCGCCGTCAGGAAGAACTGGACAAGTCTCCCAACCGCGGCGCGACCGGCTTCCAGCGGTGGCGTGCGCGTCTTCTGGAACGGGCCCGCGAGGAGGACCAGCGCCGCTTCCAGCTCGCTCTGCGCCAAAGCCTCATGATGGCCGGGATCTTTGCCGTGTGCTTTGTCGGCTGGATTGCCGTCGAGCGCATCGTCGCCCAGCAGGCCCGGGCGCTCTTCAGCAAGCGCGCGAACGACTACGAGGCCGCCCTCACGGACAAGCAGGCGATTTTCACTTTGGAGGACCCGCTTGGCGCATTCTCCACCTGGCGAAGCGCTTGGATCCGCGAGGATTACCCGATGCTGGTGAAGACTTTCTCCAACAACTATCTGGGTCGCGTGCAACCCAACAAGGACCAGAGCGCCCTCGTGAAGGAGTATCGCAAGATGGCGGAAAATGGAGGGATGGAGTCCTCCATCGCGGTCGCCATCAACTTCGGCGATCCCGACCCGGTGCGTCTCCCGTCGCGCCCCTGGCTCGACGGCGACTTGGCGATTTTCCGCAGCCAGCCGATCATCATTTATGGCGAGGAAAAGTCCTACACCGCGGCCATCAGCTTCGACGGAAAGAGCGGTACCTGGCGCTTCGCCGACATGCGCGAGAGCCAGTACTTCAGCGTGCGGTGGAAGAAGGAAGACCAGATCCCACCCTTCCAGGCGGGGAGTGGTGCTGCGCGCTACAACGACGAAGGCTACGAACTCGAGTAGCGCGCACGCGTCAGCCCGTCTTCTTTCTCAACACAACGATGAAGCTATGGGCGGGTGATGGCCCGTTCAGTTCCATCGTTCCACGAGTCTCCGGATCGAAAAGCGTGCAGAGCTCGAACTGGTCGGCGATGGCGATCAGGCGGGCGAGTTCTTCCTCGTCGTACAGCTTCAGGCGATAAGTCTCGTCGCTGATGATCTGGCGTTCGGCGTCGTCGCCGGTCACGATCATGCGCCGGATGCGCTCTTCCTTGCGAACGCGGTCGACCTCCAGACTCTGGTAAGCGGCGGCGACATGCATTCCGTCGGCCATGTGCCGGTCGGAACTCCATTCGAAGGGGGCAGGGGTTTCCGCGGGCGGGAGCCGGAAAACCGTGAAGGCGGCAAAGCCACCGGGTGGAAGGCAATTGGATGCTTGGCGCAGGAAGTTGCGAAGGCCCTCTTCCTCAAGGAAAATGCTCAGGACACCAGCCAGCTCCAACACGCCGTCGACTCGGGGCCACTGGTAGGCCGGGTCAAAGGAATCGGCGAGGAGGATTTCGCTCTCGGGCAGGATCGAGCGGGCGAAGTTGACCATCTCCCGCGAGTTGTCGACGCCAACAACCTCGAATCCACGACGCGAGAGCGGGAAAAGCCAGTTGCCCGGGCCGCAGGTCGGGTCGAGCAGGCGCCGCACGGGGCGCTCCGAGTAGCGCTGGATGAGTGAAACGACATCATCGACTTCAGTTTCCTCCGGCGTGCGCACTCGGAAGTACAACTCGGAAAAGGAATAGAACCCGATCGTGTTTTGCATGGTTGTGTTGGGGATGGTGGGGGAGGGGTGAAGGTTTCGGGCATATAGAAGAGCCCCGCCAACACTCGGGAGCGGAGGCGGGGCTGGGAACCGTGGCTGCGGTGGTTACTTCTTGGTGTTGTAGAAGGCACCCTTGCCGGCGTAGCGGGCCATCGAGTCGAGCTCGGCCTCGATGCGCAGGAGCTGGTTGTACTTGGCGATACGGTCGGAGCGGCTCGCGGAGCCGGTCTTGATCTGGCCGCAATTGGTGGCCACGGCGATGTCGGCGATGGTGGAATCCTCGGTCTCGCCGGAGCGGTGGGAGAGGATGGCCGTGTAGCCCGCGCGCTTCGCCATCTCGACGGCGTCGAGCGTCTCGGTCAGCGTGCCGATCTGGTTCACCTTCACCAGGATCGAGTTGGCGACGCCAAGGTCGATGCCCTTCTTGAGGAACTTGGTGTTGGTGACGAACAGGTCGTCGCCCACGAGCTGGATCTTCTTGCCGAGCTTCTCGGTGAGGATCTTCCAGCCGTCCCAATCGTTCTCGGCCATGCCGTCCTCGATCGAGATGATCGGGTAGTTGGCAACGAGACCGGCGAGGTAGTCGGCGAACTCGGCGGAGGTGAACTCCTGCTTGGTGGACTTCTTGAAGATGTACTTGCCGTCCTTGAAGAACTCGGAGGAGGCGACGTCGAGGGCGATGGAGATCTGCTCGCCGGCCTTGTAGCCCGCCTTGTCGATGGCGGTCATGATGGCGTCGAGGGCGCCCTGCGTGTCGAGGTTCGGGGCGAAGCCGCCCTCGTCACCGACGGCGGTGTTGAGGCCCTTGCCCTTCAGCACGGACTTGAGGGCGTGGAAGGTTTCGCAGCCGGCGCGCAGCGCCTCGGCGAAGGTCGGGAAGTTGACCGGAAAAATCATGAACTCCTGGAAGTCGATCGTGTTGTCGGCGTGGGCGCCGCCATTGATGACGTTCATCATGGGGTTCGGGAGGGTCTTGGCGTTCACGCCGCCCAGATACTGGTAGAGGGGGAGGCCGACGGCCTCGGCAGCGGCGCGGGCCACAGCCATCGAGACGCCCAGCATTGCGTTGGCGCCCAGGTTGCTCTTCGTCTCGGTGCCATCGAGGGCGATCATGGTCTGGTCGATCATGACCTGCTCGGTGGCGTCCATGCCGATCACCTCGGGGGCGATCTTCTCGTTCACGTTCTCGACCGCCTTGAGAACGCCCTTGCCGAGGTAGCGCTTCTTGTCGCCGTCGCGGAGTTCGAGGGCCTCGTGCTCGCCGGTGGAGGCGCCGGAGGGGACCGCTGCACGGCCGGTGGCGCCGTCCTCGAGGAGAACCTCGACCTCAATGGTCGGATTGCCGCGGGAATCGATGATTTCCAGCGCACTGATGTATTCGATGGTACTCATGGGAGTATCCCTTGATGGGAAAGATTGGGCGGTTTCGCCGCCACTAAGCCGTGGGAAAGAGAACAGACCCGCCGCGGGAGGTGTCAAGCCACGCCCGGGGCAGGACGGCAAAACACCGGGATAATCGGCGAATGCGCTTGATTCATCACGCCGCTGAATCGACGATTGCCCCATCGATTCGATCCTCTTGTCGGAGCTTGGATTGCCGTGCGCAATGTGCTGATCCTCGGGAGTGGGCGGAGCGGCACCAGCCTCACGGCGGGGCTGCTTGCCAAGGCCGGGTACTACATGGGCGAGCGCATGGTGACGGCGCGCGACGCGAACCCGAAGGGCTTCTTCGAGTGCGTGGAAATCAACCGGCTGAACGAGGACTTGCTGGAGCCCGCGATTCCCGCCCGCCCCCGTTTCTTCGGACGCTTCATGCGACAGAGCCTCCCTCGCCGTGCCGGGGCCGTGGATCGCTGGGTGGCGGCGTTGCCGGTCTCGAAGCCGCTCCCACCTGCCACGCCCGAGCAGAACCAGCGCATTGCGGCGTTCTGCGCCAGAAAGCCCTTCTGCTTCAAGGACCCCCGCTTCTCCTACACGCTCCCCGCCTGGCGCCCCTATGTGGGCGATGTTGTCCATCTCGTGGTCTTTCGCCATCCGCTCCAGATCGCCCGCAGCATCATGAAGGAGCTCTCCCAGCCGCAGTTCCACCACCTGGAACTCACGGAGGCGGAGGCGCTGGAGAATGTCCGCTGCATGTACGATCATATCCTGCGCCTGCATTGTTCGAGCGGCGATTGGCTCTTCTTCCACTACGACCAGATCCTGGACGGGTCGGCCTTCGAGTCCATCGAGAAGGCCACCGGCGCCATCGTCGACCGTGACTTCCCCGACCCGTCGCTGAAACGGAGCTCGGGCGAGTCGGAGCCGGTCCCGGAAAAACTGCGACCCACCTTCGACGAACTCTGCGCGAAGGCGGGATACGTCCCTTCGCGCAAAGCCTGAACGCGGGAAAACTTTACTGACAGCCCACTTCGGAGTGTGAGTCCTTGGGTGCAATCCGTTGGAGAGGCACCCCGTCATTTCATGGCGTCGCTACTGGTTTCCGTCATTCTGGTTGGTTTGGCTGCCTACGCTGGCGTGGGGGTGGTCGTTGCGCTTGGGCTTCTCCTTCGCATCCTGCCGCAACGGGATGACGCTCTCAAGGGCGCCGGGATTCTGGTCAAGGTCGTCCTCCTGCCGGGCGCAGCAGTACTTTGGCCCCTCCTCATACGACACAAGCCTCACAGGGAAACTCCGGCGGAGGATCGTCCCGGAGTCGCTCCCGGTCTTCGCCGCGCCCACATGTCTGCCTGGATGTTCATCGTGGTGATTGTTCCCGTGGCGCTCGTCGGGGGGCTGTTGCTGCGCCCCGCGCCGATGAGCAACGGTGGTCCCCTCCCCGAGGCCATCCGCCGACCGGTTCGCCTTCCTGTCGTGGTCAGTGTCGAGCGGCAGCGCTTCGCGAAGGAGGGCCTCGCGTTCGAGATTCGATCGGATCGGTTCCACTGGGCCCATCAGGTGGAGATCACGGCCGCGCGTGAGCTTCCCATCGCGGACGCCGTGGCGTACTACATGCCCGCCGGAGAAGCCCCCCAGCCTGTCTACCTTGGGAAAGTGACGGGCCCCGGTGTCTTTCGGTTCCCGCTCCGCCCTTCCTTCTTCGGCGAATTGGGGAGCGTTGTCGTCTTCTCGGCATCGAGCGGCACGATCCTGGGCGAGGGGGCCTGACAGATGGCAGTCGGCTACTCGGTCGTCGGTTGGAACAAGCAGAAGCGAGTGTACGACCTGGTGATTGCGGGGTCGGTGGTGGCGGCGGTCGGCGCCTTCGTTGGGGTGACGGCGCGCGGCAACCCGTTCCTCACGGCGGAGACGATCATCATTCGCGCCACGGCGCTCGCGGCCTTCCTGCTGCTGCATATCATTCTCTGCATCGGGCCGCTTGCCCGGCTCGATGAGCGGTTCCTTCCGCTGCTCTACAACCGGCGTCACCTCGGGGTGACGATGTTCCTGATCGCCCTGATTCATGCGGCGTTTTCGACGCTACAATTCCACGGATTCGGTGACGCCAACCCGCTGGTCAGCCTCTTCACGGCTTACGCTTCGGAGTATCGCGCCGCCACGGGCCTCCCCCAGTTCCCCTTCGAGATCTTCGGGGCCGCGGCGCTCGTGATCCTCTTCCTGATGGCCGCAACCAGCCATGATTTCTGGCTGAAGAATCTTGGCCCGATCCTGTGGAAGCGGCTCCACATGATGGTCTACGCCGCGTACTTGCTGATCGTCCTGCACATCGTGCTGGGGGCCATGCAGTCAGAACGTAGCATCGCCCTCCCCGCGTTGACCGCCATGGGATTCGCCGTGGTGAGTATGCTCCATCTCGCTGCCGCAAGGCGCGAGCGCCGCGCCGACCGTGTCGCCCCAGCAATGGCACAGGAGCACTTCGTCGACGTCTGCGCCGCCAGCGATGTCGAGGAGGGTTGCGGCAAGGTGGTCGCCGCCGACGGCGAGCGCATCGCCCTCTTTCGGCACAAAGGAAAGATCTTCGCTCTCTCCAATGTGTGTCGCCATCAGGGAGGTCCGCTCGGCGAGGGACGAATCGTCGATGGGTGCGCCACCTGCCCCTGGCACGGCTGGAACTACAAGGTGGAAGACGGAACCAGCCCGCCCCCCTTCCATGAGATCGTGCCCACCTTCCCCGTGCGAGTCGTGGACGGTCGCGTGCAGGTCCGGCCCGAGGCGAATCCGCTCGAGACCCGTTCTGAAGGCGCGGAGGTGACGCCATGAAGCCCAAGTCGTTCTACATCGGCTATCTGCCCTCGGTTCCCCGCGAGTACGCAAAACCCACCTGGGTCGCCGCCTGCCTGATGGCACTATTCCTGATCGCCGCCATGGGGATGTTGGCAGCCAGTCAGGAAGTGGCGGACGCTGGTACCTACGAGTTCGGCGTGCTGAAGCCTCGTGAAGGATTCCTCCGCACTGATCCAGTCCCGATGCTGACCGTCGGAGACCAAAGGACCGGTTCCATCAACAACTATCTCCTCGTGGGAGCGACGAAGGAGGGCCCACCGGCCGAGTTCCTCGCCCGCGCCGGAGAGCAGGTGCGCTTCGATGGCACGCTTGTCCGGCGCGGCTCTCAACTAATGCTGGAGGTCGGCCCCGCCGAGAGCTGGCAGTTCCTCGGTGCCCCTTCCAGTTTGCTGCCGCCGCCGAAGCAACTCGGCACGATGACGTTGCGCGGCGAGCTGATCGACACCAAGTGCTTCTTCGGCGCCATGCGCCCCGCCGTGGGAAAGATTCACCGAGGGTGCGCGGTCCGATGCCTGAGCGGCGGAATCCCTCCCGCGCTCCGCGTGGTCGATGATGCCGGCAACGAATCGATCGTCCTGCTGGCGGGCCGCAGCGGCACCCCCGCTCCGGTGAATCCCGAGTGGGCCGGACTCTTCATCGATGCAACGGGCCCCGTGGAGGTTGACGGCAACACCGTCGTGATGCGGCTCGATGTGGCTCGCCCGGTCAGAAAGTGAATCTGGTCTCCCACCTGCCACTGTGCGGCGGAGGAAACATCTTTCCCGCACCACGGAGTCCTTGACGCGCCCGTGGGTTTCGCCGGTACTGGATCACTGAGATGCCTCCAGTACCCTCGCCCATGATCTCCCGTTCCGACCTGACAACCTCCGCGCGTGCGCGCCGCCCTCGTTCGTGGACTTTGCCGAAGGCGAACCCGGCGATTTCCCAAGAGATAGCCGAGCGCCACCAGGTCCATCCCGCCGTGGCGCGGATTCTGGCTGCGCGCGGTTGGTCGGCGGAAGGTGCGCTCGGCGACTACCTCTCACCGCTGCTGCGCCAACTTCAAAGTCCCTTCGAACTCACCCACATGGAACTTGCCGTGGCGCGGGCGCTGCGCGCGGTCAAGGCAGGCGAGAAGATTTGCATCTATGGCGACTATGACGTGGACGGCGTCAGCTCGACCGCGTTGGTCGTCGGAGCGCTCCGGTTCCTCGGGGTTGATCCCATGGTTGTCATTCCGCATCGCTTCAACGATGGCTATGGGATGAACAACGCCCGGGTGGAGGAAATCGCCCGCGCGGGATGCACGCTCATTATCACGGTCGATACGGGCGTGACTGCCGTGGAGCAGGTGCGCCTGGCCACGGAGCGCGGCATCGACGTTATCGTCACGGACCACCATCTGGCGGGGGAGGGCCTGCCTGATGCGGTGGCGCTCGTGAACCCCAACCGCCCTGATGTGGCCTATCCGCACGCCCCCCTTTGCGGCGTCGGTGTGGCTTTCAAGTTTGCTCATGCGTTGCTGAAGGAAAGCGGTCGGAGCGACGCCGACTGCAAGGCGTTCCTGATGGAGCAACTGGACCTGGTGGCACTCGGGACCGTGGCCGACGTCGTGCCCCTTACCGGCGAGAATCGCGTGTTCGTCCGCCACGGCATTGAGGCAATCACGCGCAGTCGTCGCCCGGGCATCCGCGCTTTGCTTCAGGTCGCCGGATTCGCCGATCGCCCGATCACCCCCCATACCATTGGCTTCGGACTCGGACCCCGTCTCAACGCCGCTGGGCGCACCAACGATGCGACGCTGGCATTGCGGCTGCTCCTGACGAACGACCCGCGCGAGGCGGAATTGATCGCCCGCCAGTTGGACGAACTGAATCGCGAGCGTCAGGAAATCGAGCGTTCGATTCTGGAATCGAGCCTTGAAGAAGTCGTTGGGCCCCACGCCGACGCGATGCCGCACCTGCTGGTCGTCGGGGGGCAGGGATGGCACCTCGGGGTCGTTGGCATCGTGGCGTCGCGGCTCACCGAGATGTTCGAGGTCCCCGCCATCGTGCTCGGCATCGAAGAGAATCTGGCGAAGGGCTCGGCCCGCTCGGTGCGCGGGTTCGACATCCACGGCGCACTGGTCGCGTGCTCGTCCCACCTGGTTACCTGGGGTGGCCATGCCGGTGCCGCGGGACTCAAGCTCCACGCCAGCGAGCTGCACCCGTTCCGTCTCGCCATCAACGAACACGCCCAGTCCGTGCTGGCCGACCTGGATCGAACCATTCGTCTGACCATCGATGCGGAGGTTCAGCCTAGCGACATCACCTGGGCCTTCTACCGCGACCTTCAGCGCCTCCAGCCCTTTGGCGAAGGCAACCCGCAGCCGCAGCTCATGCTGCGCCATGTCCGCACCAGCGCCCCGCCGCGCATCGTCGGCAAGAACCACCTCAAGCTGCGGCTCCGGGCTGGTCAGCAGGACTTCGACGCCATCGGTTTCGGCAAGGCCCACCTCAAGGAACTGTTCGAGTCCGCCGACGTCGACATCATCTTCCGCGCTGTGGAGAATAACTTCCAAGGCATGAGCCGCCTTGAGCTGGAACTCGTCGACGGGCGCCCCGCCGAGGCGGGTTGAGTGAAATAACTCTAGCGGTTACAACTATTTTGGCTGTAGGGGTTCGGATGACTTTTTCATTTCGTCTCCCCGATGGACTTGACGGCCCTATGGAAAGGTTGGCGATGTGTAGTCCCCGTTGTACACTTCTGTCAGGCGGTGTGGCGCCGTCGGATTCGAAAGAGCAATGAAGCTGAACGAGTACCCCATGATCGATGATCTTCAAGCGCCTAGGGAACCGTCGCGGACCAGCAACGTGGTCCCGATGTTGGTTGCGAACCGCAGCACCCACGCCGACCCGAAGGCGCAGGAGCTTCAGCGCCTCGTGTTTTATCTGGCAGGCGGTGTGGTCAGCCTGCTTTTCCTGATGCTGCTCGCCAACCAGATGAACCCGAAGGACGAGGCCCTGCGTAATGCGCCGCTGGCGCGCGTGATGGGGAACTGGGAAGGGCGCTGGGTCGGTTCGGAGACGCGGCTGACGCTCAGCGGCACTCCGCTCGCCAACTACAAGACCGTCCGTTTCTTCGCCTCGAGTGGCGCTCAGTACCAGTCCGGCACCGTGGAGCGCACCGAAGGTAATGAGAATCACGCCAAGGAAGTCTGGCTCACCCGCATCGACCAGGACGGCGTCCTTCATGCCCGCCGCAACGATGAGGGGAGCGAGGAGTTCGAACTCTTCAACGGCACTATGACGGGCGATACGCTCTATTGGTCCGGCGAGTCACAGGACAGCACCAACGTGGTGCGTGTGTGGCTGGAGGGAAGCGTTCTCCACGTGGAGGAAATGCACCTTTCGCGGACCCGCCCCGCCGACAGCTTCCTGATCACCGGCCAGTACCGCCGCGCCGAGGAGTAACGTGGCGCCCCGTCGCTACGGTCTTGTCAGCGACACCCACGGTCGCGTCCATGCAGACCTGTTTCGGATTTTTTCGGGAGTCGACTGTATCCTGCACTCCGGGGATGTGGGCGGGGAAGATGTGCTCATGGAGCTACGCCTCATCGCTCCCGTCCACGCGGTGCGCGGCAACGTGGACGAATTCGGCTCCGGGTTGGCGCCTTCGCTGCGGGTGGAGCTTCCCCTCGGCATCGTCGGCCTGAGGCACGGCCACGAGGACCCCAGCGCCCAGCCCCAGCGTGTCCGGTCGTTGCTCGACTACTTCGGCGAACCGGCTCCGCGCGTCATCATGCACGGACACAGCCACCTCCAGTATCTGGAGCATCGGGCGGGAACGTGGATCGTGAATCCCGGTTCGGCCGGTAAGCCGCGGTTGAATACGGTGGCATCCGTTTGTGTATTGGAATGGAACGACATTGGCGATACCCTTGCCTGGCAGTTCCATCCTCTCTCCTGGTAATGCGCTGTGGCACCCTCCCAAACGATGCGACTCCCCATCGGAACGATCCTGCTCCTGCTTTTCATCGCGCTGCCGCTCGCTGAATTGGCGTTACTTGTCTGGCTGACACTGGCTACGTCCATCTGGTTCACGCTCGCCGTGGTGCTGGTGACGGCGATGCTCGGTGCGACGATGCTGCGACGTCAGGGACTCGGCGTGTGGCTCGCCGCGAATCGCGAGATCGCCGCCGGGCGATTCCCCGCGGACCAGTTGCTCGACGGGATCATCCTGCTGATGGGCGGAGCGTTCCTGCTCACCCCCGGTCTCATCACGGATTGCCTGGGCACTCTGGCACTCCTGCCTCCCTCGCGAGCGGTGATCCGACTCTCCCTCAAGCGCTGGCTTGCAGGGGCCATCGCGAGTGGCACGATCCGCGTCGCGACGGTTGGCGGCTCACCCTTCACCCAGCCGAAGGCCGACCAACCAGAGTTTGTTGAGGGTGACCGCGCCGAACAATGGCCCGGCGCCGCTCCTTCCCCCTTCGATCGTCGTTAGGGCAGTTCCGACAGGTACTCGCGAATGACGGGGATGAGCGCATCCGCGGCGGGCGGCGTGTATTCCGGTGACTGGCAGAAGAACGCGAAGTCCCAGGTGCCGCGCTCGCGGACCTGCGCCGCCGGGACCGACCGGAAGGGAAACCGGATGTCGGGCTCGAAGGGACGCACATAGCTGTTGTAGCGCTCTGTCTCCCGTTCAAGACGCTTCAGGTCCACGCGCTTGAACTCCATCACCCCGGTCCGTTCCTCGTAATCCTCGAAGTGCATGAAGTGTAGATCACGTCCGGTCCACGCGGGCTGCGTGACATACGTCAGCGAGGACAGCCATCCGCAGACCCCCGCGTAGGCGAGGAAGTTTCCTTCCTCCAGGCGGGTGATGCGCCCGAGTCGTTCCGGAACCGGCAGGTGCGTGAGCATCCCCATGATTTCCAGAAAGCTGTCGTCGCCCATGCCCTGGTCCGCATGGGCATCGACATGAACCACCTCAAAGGGAGTGGTGAGTCGCCCCTCCGCGATGAGTTGCTGCCACCATCGGAAGGCACCATCGTGATGGGTCGCGTAGAGTCCCGTCACCGGACGCGCCACCGAAAGCCCAAGCCCGTCCTCCAGAAACCGGCGGACCGCCCACTCGCTCCACGGGCAATACTCCGAGTCAGAGAGACGACCCTCCCCCGACCAGAGCTTCACGTCATTCAGGAAAAAATCGAGATCGATGGACAGGACGCGCATGGAAAGAAGAGACTACCACAGGGATACGGAGGCACGGAGAAAAGCGCTCCGGGAACCAAACCGATATACTTTCCGCGGCAATTGCTGACCGTTCCAGTACGATCCTGTAACCTTTTGCACCGCCGTTCCCGCTTGCCACTTTCGCAAGCGGGCGTTTCGGTGGCGCATGGGCAATGACTTCCTACATCATCCGCACGACCGCATGTTTCGCGAGCTGTTCACCCGCCTCGATTCGGCGGCCGGGTTTCTGCGCGAGGTGATTCCCCGCGCCGTGGCGGAACGATGCTCGTGGGAAGAACTCCAGATCGTCCCCGGCACTTGGGTCGACGAGGAGTTCAACGAGTTCGAGAGCGACCTGCTCTATCGCGTCCCCATGCAAGGCGGCGAGCTTGGGCTCTACGTCCTCCTCGAACATCAGAGCACACCCGACCGCTGGATGCCCCTGCGGCTCCTGATTTACATGACTCGCATCTGGCAGGAAATGCGCAAGCAGGGGACGACCGACGGCTGGTTGGCGCCGGTAATGCCGATCGTGGTGTACCAAGGCGCGCGGCAATGGGAAGTGCCCACGTCACTCGGCGATTTGTTCGCGCTGTCCGACGAAGCACGCGAGGGCCTCGCACCGTTTCTCCCGGCGTTCGAGTTCGCCCTCTTCAATCTTTCGCGCGCCACCGCGATCCCCGGTGGAATCGAAACCCGCGTGGTGCTCGACATCATGCGCGCCGTGATGCAAGGGCGCGAAGCTTATTTGAAAGCTCTTGAAGAGGCGAGCGGCCCCATGCAAGAAATGCTCAGTGAGGAGCGGACGGCGCTCCTGATCGAGAAACTGCTGCGATACATGTTCGCGCTGGACGGCGGCGTGTTGGGCAGGGAACTCAAGACGTTCCTGGAAAACAAGCCGGGAGAGTTGAAGGAGA
>WGMQ01000079.1 GCA_016125005.1 bacterium
AGGTGGAGCGGTTTTTCGCTTGGCTCGGGAACTACCGCCGCCTGCTGGTCCGCCACGAGTACTACGGCATGAACTTCCTCGCCTTCGTCCAACTCGCCTGCTCCATCATCTGGCTCAAACAATTATGAGACCACTTCTAAAGACTATTGCGATGTATGTCAACGAGTATATTCTTTAATCGCTGGACTAGGATTGCTTGTCCCCGGTCGGAGAAGCGTCGGTGGGAGCACGGCTGCGCCAACACTCGATCAGGAAGAGGTCTTGCGAATACGGGGGCATTCAGACCAAAGCGACTGTTGACGCCCGCGGCGCGGTGAAGTCGACTGTCGCGAATGATCGAGGCTCAGGAGATGCTCCATGGCTCAGGTTTCCGAACAGATGGTTGACCAGATCGCCGCGGCGGTGACGCAAGTCCTCGCCGAGCGCGGGAAGGGTACCGCCTGCGCGCTCCCATTTGGCATGGCAGCGGCCGGACCTGCCGCTCCCCCCGCTCCCGCCAGCCCGGGAAATCACCAGTTGCTTCAGGCTGGTGCGTGCCGCGTGGGCCATGCCACGGAAGGCGCCGCACCCCACAGCGCCTGTGAGACTCTGGCCCAATACATCGACCACACGCTGCTCAAGCCGACCGCCACCGACGCCCAGGTGGCGGAAATCTGCAAGCAGGCGCGCGACTATCACTTCGCTTCCGTTTGCATCAACCCCGCCTACATTCCGCTGGCGGCCAGCATCCTGGCCGGGTCGGGCGTCATGGTCTGCACCGTCATCGGCTTCCCGCTCGGATCGACGTCGACCGAGACCAAGGCCTTCGAAACACGCGATGCGGTCGCGAAGGGCGCTGATGAAATCGACATGGTGATCCACATCGGCAAGCTCAAGTCGGGGGACTTCGAGTACGTCTGCAACGACATCCGCGCCGTGGTCCAATCGGCGCAGGGGCGCACCGTGAAGGTCATCATCGAGACGAGCCTGCTAACCGACGACGAGAAGGTGGCAGCCTGCATCCTGTCGAAGGCCGCGGGGGCCCACTTCGTCAAGACCAGCACCGGCTTTGGCGGCGGGGGAGCGACCCCGGAGGACATTGCCCTGATGCGCCGGATCGTCGGCAAGGATTTGGGCGTCAAGGCCAGCGGTGGCGTGAAGGACTGCGCCAGCGCGGAGAAGCTCATCGCCGCCGGCGCCAGCCGCCTCGGTGCCTCCGCATCGGTGGAAATTGTGGAAGGCAAGACCGGGAAGGGAAGCTACTGACGCCGTAGTGACGGCACTCAGGCTGCCCGCGAGTCAGGTTGACCATCACGCAGCAACAGCATTGTTATTCTCCGGTGAACTGACAGGATCCCCTGAACCATGGACCTTCGCCCCCTCGAGTTGTTGACGCACATCAGCAGCGAGATGCTCAGCGTCGGCCCTCTCCACGAGAGGGCAGAGCGGTTGGTTGCGGAGATTGTCCGATACTTTCGAGTGGACTCGTGCATCATCCGCACCCTGGAGCCAGACGGGAACCTGAAGTTGCTGGCAGCGGTTGGTGTGGAGGGCATGACGATCGCCCCCCTTCTTCCCGCCTTCTACGGGATCTCGCGCGGAATCCTTGAGGATCGCACCGCGGTGGTTATCGAGGACGCCGCCACTCATCCGCTCACTGCCCTGCTCTACGCCAAGGGAAAGAACGTCCCGGGCAGGTTCGTCTTCGAATCCTACGCGGGAGCCCCCATGCTCGGGGACGATGGTCCCGTGGGCGTGATTGGCATCTACAGTTGCCGCGAGCGACGACACTTCGACGAGCAGACAATCCAGTTTCTCCAGATCGTCGCCAACCACTTCGGGGTACTGATCGTCAACAATCGGCTTAAGGAATCGCTGGAACAGCGTGTCGCGGATCGGACTGCGGAGCTTGCGAAGGCCCGCGACGAGGCTAACGCTGCCTCCCGCGCGAAGTCAGACTTTCTGGCCTGCATGAGCCACGAACTCCAGACCCCCCTCAATTCGATCGTCGGGTTCGGGCAATTGCTTGAAAACTCCTTCCTGGACGAGCGACAGCGCGAAGCCGTTTCCTCCATCCTTGAGTCCTCTCGGCTGCTGGTGGATATCATCAAGGACATCCTCGATTTCTCCAACCTCGAGACCGGCCGCATGGCCCTGCGGGTGGTCCCGTTCTCCCCGCGTGAATCGCTGGAACCCACCTTCGAACTCATGCGCAACCAGGCCCAAGCCAAGGGACTGAACTACCAGATGCACGTGGACCAGCGCGTCCCTCGATCCCTGCTCGGCGATCCCATGCGCATCTCGCAGGCAGTCATGCATTTGCTTTCCAACGCGGTGAAGTTCACCGAAAGCGGCCATGTGGGCCTCAATGTCACCTATGGCATACCGAATGGATCCACCTGCCCGGCGCTGGTGATCGCGGTCGATGACAGCGGGTTGGGTCTCCCCGACGGAATACGCCCGGGGGCACTCAGGCCGTTCACCCAGGCGGACCAGTCTATCTCGCGGGCCAATGGTGGCATGGGGCTGGGCCTGACGCTGGTCGAGCGATTGGTCAAGGCCATGGGGGGAACCCTCCATATCGTCACCCGACCTCGTGCTGGCACAATCGCCACGGTCACCATCCCCTGCGTGGAAGTTCCCGGTCTCAGCAGTTTGGGCCTCCGCACCGCGGACCAGCGCCTCACTCCCGCCTCCGTCCGGATCCTCGTGGTCGAGGACAACGCGGCCAACCGACTGGTTTTGCGCCGCATGCTGGAGCGGATGGGCATCGTGAACATCTCCATGGCCGAAGGCGGAGAAGAGGCCCTGAAGGTCCTCGAGGCGGAGAGTGTTGATCTGATCCTCATGGACATCCACATGCCCGGGATGGATGGACTCGATTGCACGCGGCGGATCAAGGCGAGGGATTGGGACGCACGCCGCCTCCCGATCATTGCGGTTACCGCGGCCAGCACCGTCGAGGATACCCGTCGCTATCTCGATTCCGGCATGGATGCGGTCATTCCCAAACCTGTGGAGGCCTCACGCCTCGCGGAGGTCCTTGGAGCCTTCGTCCTGCCGATTAGCTGACATTCTCATCAGGCTTTCCCTGACTTAGCATCTCCTTGCGGTTCAGGCCTCAGATTCCTTTTGCAGTCTCCACTTTCGAGCCGCAAGGTCCCGTCCAGCCTGCCCCCCCCGGAAGTCCATGTCCACTTCAGTCACTCGGGCCGCCCTTCTAGCAGACCTTGATCCCGCTGATCGCCCCCCGGAGCGGATCTTGTGTCTCGGCCATGCCATCAAAGAGATCATGACGCCCCGTCTTGCCCGCACGGCGATGGAACTTGGCGTGCGTCTGGGTGGTGCACGACTCACCGAGTCGCTCTGCATCAGCGATGGCGGAGACGGCTTCCTTGAAGTATGTCAGCAGGCCCTCGGCCTGACCACGATCGAAATGGTCGTGACCGGGCCGCTCGGGCGCATGGTCGTGGTACCCGTGGCCGTCGACCTGGAGAGAGGCGTTGGCGCCATCGAAATGGCCCGCGTGTGCGGACTTTCCATGGTCCCTGCCTCTCAGCGCGACATCTTCCACGCCAGCAGCGGCGGCCTCGGCGAGGTCATCGCTCGGATGGTCACACGCGGGGTCCAGGAGATTCACATTGGACTTGGCGGCAGCGCTTCGTGCGACGGTGGGGCAGGGCTGCTCATTCGCCTAGAGGAAGGCCTGACAGGCACGTCCAGTCGCTTCCCCCACTATTCAACGGCCAATCTGGCGGAGCGCCAATGGCCCGATCTCATATCCGTCAAGGGACGACTCGCCGCCACCGGTGTCCGCCTCTTCGTTTATGCAGACGTCCAGACCCCGCTTCTCGGACCCAATGGCACCGCCCGTTTTTTCTCACCCCAGAAGGGTGCGACGCCCGACGAGGTCGAAATACTCGAAAGCATCATGGCGCAGTGGGCGGACGAGGTGCGTCGCCAACTCGGTTCAGATCCGCGTGACCTGCCCGGCGCAGGCGCGGCAGGCGGTGTGGGATTCGCCCTGGCGGCACTCGGAGCCACTCCCGGTGACGGTGCTTCCCGTGTCTTCAAGCTCATCGGCCTCGATAGGCGCCTTGCCGAATCCGATGCGGTGCTGACCTGCGAAGGTCGCTTTGATCGCTCAAGCATCACGGGAAAGGCCCCGTGGAAGGCGGCACTCGCCGCGCGCGAGGCCGGGAGGGGTGCCATCATCCTGTGTGGCGTTGCAGACCCGGCGGCCGTCGCTGAGGCAAACTCCAAGAGAATTCGAATCGTGGAGTTCGGCCGCAACATCCCAGAGGCCCGTCGCTCCGCCGAGTCTTTCACTCGCCTCTCCGAGACCGTCCGACTTGTGCTTCGTGGGTTGGCCTAATTTCGTGGTCATTTGGTACTTTGCGAAATAACCTTTGCGACTGTGGCGCGCGAATAATTTCATCACTGCCGGAGCGTACTGAGATCGATGGCAGACAACCCGACACAACAGCCCACGCCACCACCGGAGCCGAGCGGGGAGGATATTTCCGAGAGCACCCGCCTAATCGCCCAGAGTTCGATCGTATCCAGCACCGAGGTCAACACCGCCTCCGTGTTTGGCGGGCGCGACGTTCAGCGCCTTGGACACTACAAGATCGTCAAGGAACTGGGACGAGGCGGCATGGGTGTCGTCTACAAGGCCTATGACGAACAGCTCGATCGCGACGTGGCCATCAAGGTCATTACCCCTGAGTACGCCAGTCTTCCCGGCTGTGTGGATCGACTCCGCGTTGAGGCCCGGGCCGCCGCGCGTATTGTCCACCAGAACATCATCTCCGTTCACGCTTTCTCCGAGGACCGAGGCCTTCACTACATTGTGATGGAGTATGTGGAGGGGATGGATCTTGCCGAAAAGCTCCGGCGCGAAGGACCGATCCCGCTCGCCAAGGCCCTCCAGTACACCCGCGACGCGGCACTCGCTCTGAAGTACGCTTCGGAACGCAGCGTGATCCACCGCGACATCAAGCCCTCGAACCTCTTCGTCACTCGGTCTGCTCATGCGCAGGCCACGGACTTCGGCCTGGCCAAACGCCTCGACGTGGACTCGAGCCTCACCGTCACCGGCGCCATCATCGGGACGCCCAGTTACATGGCACCCGAGCAGGGCGCTGGCGCCGAAGTGGACGAGCGCAGCGACATCTACAGCCTCGCCTGTACGCTCTTTACGATCCTCGCGGGAAAGAAGCCGTTCGACGGGCGCACTCCCCTCGAAGTTCTCATGCAGCACACCTCCATGCCCTTCCCGATCCCAGCCAACTGGAAGAACGAGTTCGGCCAGCCCTTCATCGATTTCCTACTGAAGATGGGTGCAAAGGCACCAGAGGATCGGCATCAGAACTGGCAGGAAGTGCTGGAGCACATGGATCGCCTGAGCGGCGCCTCGTCCTTTGTCTCCCCGGTCACCGCGCCGACGTTGACAATGGCTCCTCCGCCGCCAGCCCGTAGGTCAGCGAATCGCTATACCATCCCTGCCATTGTGGGAACGCTCGCGGTTGCAATGGCCGGCGGCGCCTATTTTGCATTCGGCGGTAACAGCGGAAAGAACCCGGCACCTGTCGCCACGCCCATCAGTCATTCCTTGCCAACGCCGACCCCTGCACCCGTCGCAACGCCCTTGCCCACCCCGCTCCCCACGCCAACCCCGGTGCTGATCCAACTGCCGGACACGATCAGCCTCCCCAAATCAGATGGGGGCGCGGGAGACAGGGGACCGATCATTGCATTGGCGATGATCGGCGAAGCGCGCGAGATGGCTCGCGAGGAATCCTTCAAGGAAGCCTATGACAAGCTGAAATCCATCCCCGGCCCTCCTCCCAATCTGGTTCACATCATCGGGCAGGGGTTCGAGAATGTTGGCACCGGACTCGGGACGGCGAACACCATGGCGACGTTCCTAACCGACCGCGGCATCAGCGGCAAGGAGGAGCGCCAAAAGGCAGTGCTGGACTTCATCCAGAATCCTCCGCCCGACTTGGACGCCAAGAAACTCGAGGAATCGGGGATCATATACCTGCTGGCTGTCCATTCCCCCCTGCGCGACGACGCCGCACGCATCATCCTGCAGCGGCGGGGTAGCGAACCATTCAGCCCCGAGTTCGTGCGTCAGGCGTATGCCTTGCAGATCTTTCAGGGCTGGGTGCCGGGCGAGCCACCGGGGATCAGTCCCTTCGCTTCTAACACCACGACGGGCAATCCGTCAGGCGGCATCCAGCGTCCTTTACGGCCCCGTCCGCGTCAGCCGGGCACCGGTGCCCCACGCCAATGAATCCCGCCGAAGTCTATCACGCCAGTGTGACCGACGCCGACTTGCTTCCGGTCGTTGACGACAGCGACGTAGTCATCGACGTCAGGCCGCGCCGGGAGGTCCATGCTCGGAAGCTCAAGCACCGGGCGGTTCACATGGTCGTTTGGAATCGCAGGGGCGAGATCCTGCTCCAGAAGCGATCCATGAAGAAGGACAGCCACCCCGGATGGTGGGACATCAGCATGGGCGGACACGTGGACCCGGGCGAGACCTACGACGAGGCTGCCGCTCGCGAGGTCGGCGAGGAACTGGGGCTTCGTGACGTTCCTTTTGCCGAAGTGGCGCGGCGTCCCCCGGCGGCCACCAGCGGCTGGGAGTTCGTCCGCATCTACTCCTGTCAGTGCGAAGGACCCTTCAAGCCAAAGCGCGACGAGATCGACGAACTGCGCTGGGTGCCACTCAGCGACATCCTGGGCAACCGACCCTCGCAATGGCAGGTCACCGGCTCGGGGCTCGAGAGCATTCGTCTCTGGGCCGCGGCCACCGAGGGTAACCGATGGCGCTCCTGAGCGTCGGCGAACTTGTGCTGAAGAGTGCCGAGTACCTGCAGAAGAAGGGTGTGGACTCCCCCCGCTTGGACGCCGAGCTGCTCCTTGCCAAGATCATGGGTTGCGATCGACTTCGTCTATACCTCGACTGGAAGAAGCCGCTGACCGAACTCGAAGTTGCTGCCTATCGCGACTTCATCCGGCGCCGCGGCCAGGACCGAGAGCCGGTGGCACGAATCGTCGGAAGCAAGTCGTTCTACGGTCGTGACTTTGAGGTCACCCGGGACTCGTTCGTTCCACGCCCGGAGACGGAAACCCTGGTCGAGAAGGTGCTCGATATCCTCAAGACCGAGCCCGCGCTACACAAGGGACGGCAGGTGATATTCGAGATCGGCACCGGTACTGGATGTATCATCGTGTCGCTCGCCGCCGAGTCCGATTCGCACCGTTATCTTGCGACCGACATCCTTCCCGGTGCGTTGGCTGTCGCCAAACGAAACGCGCGAAAGCACGGTGTCGAGCAGCGTATCGAGTTCCGTCAAGGCCGCCTCCTGGCCGACTACGAAGGCACCATTGGCGTGCTCGTCAGCAACCCTCCCTACATCGAGAGCCCCGTGATTCCCACCCTCGATCCGGAGGTGAAGAACTTCGATCCGATGGAGGCCTTGGACGGCGGGCTCGACGGGCTGGATGTGCTGCGCAGCATTGTGGAGCTTTCCGTCAGGCACCTGCAGACGGGCGGCTGGGTTGCGCTCGAGCTCGGCGAAGACCAGCCCAAGGCCGCCGCCGCGCTCTTCAAGGCAACAGGATGCTTCAGCGAGATTCGTCAGGAGCGGGATCTCGCCGGATTGTTGCGATTCCTCTTTGCGAGGAAGAGCTGATGGCTCCAGCGCCACCAGTCCGAGTACTCCATGTCTGCGCCGTGGACTTCACAGTGCGCCAGTTCATCGCTCCCCTCTGCATGGAGCTTTCTCGTTCCGGCTACGACGTCCAAGCGGCATGCACCCCGGGGCCCCACTGGGATGAACTCCGAACCATGGGAATGCGGATGATCCCCCTTCCCCTAGCCAGGTCTGCAAATCCGGTTCGGGCCATGGGGGCTGTTTGGCGTCTATACAAGATCCTACGGAGAGAGCGTATAGACATCCTGCACGTTCACACCCCTGTGGCATCGATGATTGGTCGATTGGCGGGAAAGCTGGCGGGTGTTCCGTTGATTGTCTATACGGCGCATGGCTTCTATTTTCACGACCGCATGTCCCGGGCGAAGCGGCTCCTCCACATCGGGCTGGAGCGGGCCTTTGGGCTCCTAACCGACGCGATCTTTTGCGTCAGTTCAGAGGATGCCCGACTCGCAAAGTCACTCCGCCTCGCGCCTTGTGGCCACGTTTTCCACACCGGCAATGGTGTCGACACGGAACGCTTCAGCCCAGCCGTCTATACAGCGAAGAGGGATGCGCTTCGGGCTCAGTTCGGCCTGCCCACCGATGGGGTGGTCATCACGATCATGGGCCGATTGGTCCGCGAGAAAGGCTATCGCGAGTTCTTTCAGGCGGCGCAGCGACTCGCAAGCGATCACGCAAACGTGCACTTCATGGTGGTGGGGGATACGGTCACCAGCGAACACGATGATGCGAAGGCAATGATTCTGGAAATGGCTGCGGCGCCCGAGCTAAAGGATCGCGTGCATTTCATGGGCATGCGCAGCGACATCCCCGAACTGCTGGCTTCCTCGGACATCTTCACCCTGCCGTCCTACCGGGAGGGACTCCCCGTGAGTATCCTCGAGGCAATGGCCATGGAACTGCCCGTGGTTGCCACTGCTATTCGTGGATGCCGCGAGGAAGTCGTGGATGGGCTTACCGGGTTCCTCGTCGAACCACAGGATTCGGTCGCTCTCGGACGGGCTCTGGAGTTCCTCGTCTCTGATCGCGTCACGGCAGCAAAGATGGGAGCGAAGGGGCGTCGCGAGGTCCTTCAGCGCTTCGACGAGCGCCGCATCTTTGCGCGGCAACTCCGCATTTATCGCGCCCTGTCACGGAAGCTCGCGAGATGAAGATTCTGATGACAGGCGGAACCGGCCACACCGGCGAGCGAGTCGTTCGCCGAATGCTTGCTCTGGGTCATCAGGTGCGCGTGTTTACCCGCGGCAGCAAGAGCGGTGTGGTGGCCGGTCTGGTCAGCGCTGGAGCACAGATCTGTAACGGCGACCTCACCGAATCCTGGACTCTCCTCGATGCCGCGCGTGGGTGCGACGCGATCATCGGCTGCACTCACGTGCGCCATGCACCTCGGCTGATCGCCACCTGCGAAATGATGGATATTCGCCGGTATATACAGATGAGCAGCACACGCCGCTACACAAAGTGGCCTTGTCCAACAAGTCGAGACGTGATCGCAGGTGAAGCGGCCATATCGCGGTCAGACCTTGATTTCACCATTTTGCGCGCCACCATGATCTTTGGTGGTTCCCGTGACGCGAATCTCGAGCGCCTCGTGCGTTGGTTCCGAAAGCGGAACTGGTTTCCCATTTTCGGCGATGGCACGAATCTCGTCCAGCCTGTCTTCGTGGAGGATCTGGTGAACGCCTTCGAGCAGGTCGTTCAGCGCGGAGCGCCAACCTTTCGGCGCGACTATACCCTCGCCGGTCCCGAGCCGATCACCTACGAGTCCATGATTCGCCAGATTGCCGGGGCCTGCGGCAAATCGCGCCCGTGGCTCCCGCATGTACCCCTCGGAATTGCGCTGGCGGCGGCCCGCGTTGCACCGCCTCCATTGGTCAAGCGTGGGCTGTCTGCCGAGCAGATCCGACGCTTTGGTGAAGACAAGAGCGCCGACATCGCTCCCGCCCGCCGGGAGCTGGGCTTCGCCCCGCGAAGCTTTGGTGAGGCGATTCGCCTCAAGGTCGAAGGGAAAGCAGAAGTCCCCTGATCACCGGATACTGAGCGCCTGCATCCAGCGATCGAGGAACGCTACAACGCCTGGACCCAGCGAAGCCCAAGCGGCAGCGGCCGTATCGGGGCGACGAGCCTCCACCAGGACCGGCAGCCCGCTGCTCGCGAGTACCTCAAACCCGTTCTCGTCCGACATGTCGTCGCCAAGAAACGCCACTGGATAGCGATCTATATTGCTAGACAAAATCGCCCTCATCGCATCGCCCTTTGATCGACCGGAAACGCTCAGTTCGATCCCCCCGTTGAATACGTCGATGTCCAGATTCCGTTGAGCGAGTACTCCATCAGACGGAAATGCGCGGTAACGATCAACGTGGAACGGAGCGAGTGTCCCGTCGTAATCCAACACCAGCACGCCGCGTCCCGCACGCTGCAGCGAAGTGAAGAAGCGATCCAGGGCGCCTGGGACGATGTCGTGGAGGAAAGTATCAGCCAACAGCAGCGGGCTCCGGCAGTTCCTCGTAGATGGTATTTCGAAGCACCGGCGTGCGGCCACACTCGCGGATGGTTCGCTGGATGTCGGCCACTGTCATGCCGAGGGGAGTTTTCGCCCCCGCGTCATGGTAGATCTCCTCGTGAACCACCGTGCCATCGATGTCGTTGGCGCCAAGCCACTGGGCCACCTGGGCCTGCTTGATGCCGAGCATGATCCAGTAGGCCTTGATGTGCGGGATATTATCGAGCATCAGCCGAGAGATGGCGATCGTCTGCAACTCAAGGAATCCGCTTGGTCCCGGGAGGTGGCTGAACGCGGTGTTGGCTGGATGGAACGAGAGCGGGATGAAGCACTGGAACCCCCCGTATAGATCCTGATGATCGCGCAGCCGCAGAAGGTGATCGATGCGGTGCCGCGGTTCTTCGATGTGACCATACAGCATCGTGCAGTTCGACTTGAACCCCCGCGTGTGGAGCTCGCGATGCGTCTCAAACCAACCCTCCGCGTCGCACTTGTGCTCACAGATCTGCTCGCGAATCTCTGAGTCGAAGATCTCCGCCCCACCGCCCGGCATCGATCCCATGCCTGCATCTGCAAGGCGCTCGATCACCTGCCCGATCGTCATCTTCGACATCCGGGCGATGAAGACCACCTCGACAGGTGTCAGCGTCTTGATGTGTACCTCCGGGAAGGCCGCCTTCAGAGCCGAGATGTAGCCACAGTAGTACTCGATCTTCAGGCGAGGATCCAGCCCACCCACCAGGTGAATTTCGCTGCAACCCTTCGGCATCCGCAGTCGCGCGCGCTCGACGATTTCCTCAGGCTTCAGTATATACGACTTCTCGTTGAAAGCCTTTCGACCGAAGGCACAGAAACGACACGACATGAAGCAGGTGTTGGTCGGATTGATGTGCAGGTTGATGTTATAGTAGGTCTTCGATCCATGCAGCCGTTCACGCACATGATTGGCCAGGGTGCCAATCCCCGGCAGATCGAATGAGGCATAGAGGGCGTGTCCGTCCTCGCGCGTGAGTCGTTCGCCCGCGAGGACCTTCTCCGCAATCGGCTCAAGATTTTTGTCAGCGAGGTAAATCGCCATGATCGTCATCTCCATCCTGGGAATACAAGCCGAGCGCCCACCTGTGCGGCAAGCGCGATAGACCCGACGCGGCTACAGGAGGTCAAAGCTCCCGGCATAGCCAACCAGTTCCACGTAGCCTTTGCCCGCCGTTGAGGAATCACCCCAAGTCCCACCAATCCGAACAGCGCCCTCCCAGTATGCAGTCCTAGTGTAGTCCTGCATGACCATCTCCTGGTCGGGAAAAGCGGGCGTGATCGTCAGCAGCGAGTCCTGTTGCCGCAGGCGGATCTTCCAGCCCATGGGATATACGCCCCCTGTCTTCGGGCTCTCCCATGAGCCCGTCTGTTCGATCACGAAGTCAGACCCCCGGATGGGAGTCAGATTCCCCTGTTTATCCACGATCGAGCCGATGGAATGGGTGTTTGCCGATCCATCCTTGTTGCGAAGCTGGTAGAGCATCAGATCGTAACCATTGTCCAGCTGGATGGCAAACCAGTCCCAGCCCGCTTGCGAGTCGGAGAGGTAGTCGCTGCCGAACTCGTGGTCCATCCAGGACAAGCCGCTCACTGTGTAGGCCTTGTCGCGCCAACGCAGTGTGCCGGTCGTGTTCAGCCGCGTGTAGGTGATATAATGCGAGGCCTGACCAGCGATATCGGCCTTTTGATGGATTCCCTTTTCCCCATGAATGACAAAGGGCTTGGCGGGGGAGAGCTTCAGGTCGAGACCTGCGTGATCCTTGCCTGCCTTCAGCGTGATGGTCTCGTCCGGGGCCATCAGGATCGAGAAATCCTTCAATCCCACGTCCAGGTTCACCGTCGAAGCACGGGCCTGGTCGAAGCCCTCCCGCCCAACGGTCTCCCACGCCTGGTGATCCCGCCCCGCGACGTCGCTGATGGCAAAGTGGCAGAGATAGACCTGGTTGGCCGCAAGTGCTGACTCCACGCGCCCTTCGGGCGGTGCCGTGGCGCTGCGAAAAATCGTCATCTTGAAACCGAAAGGTTTACCCCACTCGTCCTGAACGTTGCCGGTGAAGTACCACCACTCGGTGCGGAAGTCAGGATGGGAGCCGTGGTCACGGGGGAACCGGAACTCATAGCCGGGAAGGGCCCGCTGGTATCCGTCATCCGCTGCGCTCGCTTTCGCGGCGATCAGCGCCAGTACGGCCAGAAGCATTCTTCGGTGGGTCCATCTCATGCGGCTGTTACTGCCTCCTGCAATCAGGAGAGCAAGGTTCGTGCTGCCTCGCCTGGGTCGGATTGCCTCATGAGTGACTCGCCCACCAGGATCGCACGCGCCCCGCATGCATATAGACGGCGCACATCAGCAGGCAGGAAGATCCCGGATTCGGCCACCAAGACATCCGCGTGCGCCAGCACCGCCGAAGCGAGCCGCTCGGTGGTTTCGAGCGAGACCTCGAACGTGTGAAGATTCCGGTTGTTGACACCCACGAGGGGGAAGCGGGTGCCGGTCGAGAGCAGCCCCTCCCACTCCTGCTCGTCGTGGATTTCCACCAGCACGTCCAAGCCGATCGCACGGGCCTCCTCGTGTAGGTCCACAAGGTGGTGTGGGTCGAGACATGCTGCGATCAGGAGGATCGCATCGGCGCCCGCGGCACGGGCCTCCAGAAGCTGGATCCGATCGATGGTGAAGTCCTTGCGGATGATCGGCAGCGCCACCGCGGCGCGAACTGCGCGGAGGTAGTCGAGCGATCCCTGAAAGAACTGCTCGTCAGTCAGGACCGAAAGGCAGTTGGCCCCGCCCGCGGCGTAGCGGGAGGCAATCCACACCGGATCGAAGTCGGCGCGGATGATCCCCTTGCTCGGCGAGGCCTTCTTCACTTCCGCGATCAGGCCCATGGAACCGTTGTCCGCTGCGTGCTTGAGACTCGCCAGAAACCCGCGGGTAGGCGGCGCCGCAGCCGCCGCTTCGGATAGCGCCTCGGGAGTGGTATGCTTCCGCAGAGCGGCCAGTTCGGTCCGCTTCACATCGATGATACGTTCAAGGACGGTTGGGGTCGCCATCAGCGCGCCAACTCCGTCGAGAGACGACGCAGCTCGGCCAGAAGGCGCGCTCCGCTACCACTCTGCTGGATCTCGCGCGCCGCGTTGAATGCCTGCTTCATGTTGGGTGCTCGTTCGGCCAGGAAGAGCACCGCCGCCAGGTTTAGGTTGATCACATCGGCGACCGGTCCCGGCTCACCGGCCATAACGCGCTCCAGCTTTGCGGCGCTCTCGGTCGCGTCGGCCACCACAAGGTCGGCCATCTCCACCACCTTGAGACCCAACTCCATCGGATCGAGGTAGAAGTCCTCGACGGTTCCGTCCGCCTTCAGGTGGAATCCCTCGGTTACTGTGGTCAGGCTGATTTCGTCCTCGCCATTGCGCCCATGAACCACGAGCGCACGACGCCGGCCCAGCAGGCGGAGCGTCTCAATCATGGGTGAAAGCAATTCACGCCGCGCCACTCCCACCAACTGGTGCGTTGGGCGCGCGGGGTTCGAGAGCGGCCCCGCCAGGTTGAAGATCGTGCGGAAGCGTAGCTCGCGCCGCACGGGACCCGCATGCTTCATCGCCGGGTGGTACTTCTGCGCGAAGAGGAAGCAGAAGTTCAGTTCGTCCAGCAACTGGGCCGAGGCGGAAGGTTCCAGGTCGATTTTCAGACCCAGCGTTTCCAGCACCTCGGCGCTGCCACACTTGCTGCTGACGGCGCGATTACCGTGCTTGGCGACGCGGATTCCCGCCGAGGCAGCGAGTAGCGCGGCCGCGGTGGAAATGTTGACGGTGCTCAGTTGGTCCCCGCCGGTTCCGCAGGTATCGAAAACCACGCGCGGGTCGTTGGAGCCCGGGAGAGGCACCGCGTTTTCCAGCATCACGTCGACGACCGCCTTCAGGTGTTCGGCGCGCTCGGCGCGACACCGCAGGCCCATCAGGAGCGCCGCAAGCTGGGTCGGCGGCACGTTGCCCCGCATCACCTCGCGGAGCACATCGGCCAGCAGTTCCGGATCCGGGAAGACGCTGTAGTGGTGGCGATTTCCTTCGGCAAGTTGCTCGAGAAGCGTGAGGATCATTCCGTCACTCCTGGGGTTTTCCGGCGGCCCGGTCGAGACTCCTGCCGAAAGCGGCCGGGTCGGTCGTCGGAGCCTCGCAGGCGAAGTTACGACACAGATAGGCGGTTGCGCGCCCCTTCATCATTCCGTAGGGCCTCAGCGCCGGGATCAGTTCCAGCACCGCAGCATCCTGCGAGTCGGGTCGATGGAGCACCACCGCGTTCGGCAGGAAACGGCGATCCACCTCGCGGCGCAAGGCCTCAAAGTCCCCATCGCCGGGGGTACCCGCAAGCACGATTTCCACCGAGCTGGATCGCGCGTATTCGCCCGCGCTCATCATCTGGCAGAAGCCTGACGGCTGGCGCTCGAGCACCTGGCCGAAGGCAGTGAACACCCCCTCTGCGCTCGCCTCCAGCGCATCATCGCCGGTCATTCTCGCAAGCCTCAGCAGCACCAGGGCAGCCACGGAATTACCCGACGGCAGCGCCCCGTCGTAGGCCTCTTTCGAACGCACAATCAGCTGCTCGCCATCGGTCGCCGTTTGGAAGAAGCCACCGTACTCCTTGTCCTCGAACTGCTCGCGCATCACGGCGGTCAGTTCCAGCGCTCCCTTCAGGTACTTCGCGTCGAAGGTTGCCTCGTATAGATCCAGCAGGCCGAGCGACAGGTAGGCGTAGTCCTCCAGATGGCCGGGGAGGGCGGCCTCGCCGTGGCGGTAACGCTTCAGAAGGCGCCCATCGGATGTGCGGAGCGTTGCCAGCGCGAAATCCCCTGCACGACGTGCGGCGGCGATATAGTCGGGCTTCTCGAAAGCCCGCCCTGCGCGGCAAAGCGCCGAGATCATCAGGCCGTTCCAGTCCGTCAGCACCTTGTCGTCCTTGAACGGATGCACCCGCTTCTCGCGGACGGCGAACAGCTTGGCTCTTGATTCGGCAAGCCGAGTCTCAAACTCCGAAAAGTCCACCTTGAGCAGCTTCGCCATGTCCTCGGGAGGCTTGGGGAAGTGGGGAATGTTCTCGCCCGACTTGAGCCCGGTGGCCTCCTCGGCAAAGTTCCCTTCCTCCTGAAATCCGTAGGTCTTGGCGAAGAGCGCCCCCTGGGAATCGCCCAGGATGCTGAAGACCTCGTCGACCGACCAGACGTAGAATTTCCCTTCGACTCCTTCGCTGTCCGCATCTTCGGCGGAGTAGAACGCGCCCTCGGGGCTCGTCATGTCGCGCAGCACGTAGGTGATGGTATCCTCGGCCGTCTGGCGATGAACCGGCTCGCCAAGCGCCTGGCTCGCTTCCGTACAGGCGATGATGAAGAGAGCCTGATCGTAGAGCATTTTCTCGAAGTGGGGGAGGAGCCAGCGCTCGTCGGTGGAGTAGCGATGAAGCCCCAGGCCCACCTGATCGTAGACCCCCCCCAGTCGAATCTTGCGGAGCGAATGGGTTACCATCGCCGCCGCGCTTTCGTCACCCGTGCGCTTGAAGTAGCGCAGCAGGAAAGAGAAGTTGTGCGGGACGGGGAACTTGGGGCGGTGGCTGAAGCCGCCGTGGATCGTGTCGAAGCGATCCCGCAGGTCGGAAAACGCTCCCTGAAGAGTCTCTGTTGTGATCGTGTCCCCCGGCTTGAAACGCGAGGCGGTAGCGATTTCCCGGGCGATGTAGTCCGCCTGTTCGACCAACTTGCTACGGTCATCCTTCCACAGTGCGGTGATATGTCGCACCAAGTCCGCGACGCCGGGGCGGCCGTAGCGACCCTCCTTCGGGAAATAGGTGCCTGCGAAGAATGGCTTCCGGTCCGCGGTCATGATGACGGTCATGGGCCACCCGCCGCTCCCCGTCATTCCCATGGTGACGTTCATGTAGACCTGGTCCACGTCCGGACGTTCTTCGCGGTCGACCTTCACGCAAACAAAGGCGTCATTGAGGAGGGCCGCCGTGGCGGGATCCTCGAAGCTCTCGTGCTCCATCACGTGGCACCAATGGCACGTGGAGTATCCCACCGAAAGGAACACCGGCTTGTCCAGCCGACGTGCTGTCTCGAAAGCCTCGTCGCCCCAGGGGTGCCAGTCGACGGGGTTGGCGGCGTGCTGCTGAAGGTATGGGCTCTTCTCGAAGACCAACCGGTTCCAATTGTCTCCGCCGTCCCGCGGGAGCTTCGCCAGTTCCTCAGCAGTGGGAATGGTGGGTCGAGAGTGAGGAGTCGCCTCTTGGGTCATTTCCGAGCGGGCTTTCTGTGCGGGGTTTTCGGCTGCCGAGCAGGCGGCGACCAGAAGGATCAGAAGGGCGCGGGCGGGGCTTTTCAGCCACGTCGCACACCAGATCAGGCTGCGTTGCGAAAGACAAACCATGTGGTCGAGTTGATCGGGATATCCACCGGGGCGCAAGCCGCCCGCCACCGGCCGGGAAAAAGAAATCCCCCGACCACGATTCTTGGTCGGGGGACATCGTCGGTAGGAGAAGTGATTGGAACGCCGTTGCAAGAATGGTTACAGGCACGATCGCCACAATCGCGGCCTGTAGGCAGGGCATCTAGCTGGCCAGCTTCCGGACGAACGGAACTCACCCGCGCGCCAAGCTGTTGGCTGATCAGCGCTTGATCTTGTCCGTTGCGATCTTGAGGGCGTTGAGGGCGTCCTCGGTTGCGACTGCGGCGATGCGACGGGAGTCGAGCTTGATGTTGCCAAGCGTGGCGCCAGTCGCCTCAAGGAACTTGAGGACGGTCTGGTAGCGCTGATTGGCAGCGGCGGCGGCTTCGATGCCGGCCTTCGAGAGGGTAATGCCGCGGTAGCGCTCGTAGTGGGCATATCCCAGATGGGCAAGGCGCTGAATGGCACGAGTCACCGTCGGACGGCTCATCTCAAGCCGCTCCGCCAACTCGACTCCGCGCACATATCCCTTCTCTGTGAGCAGTTCGTGAATGAGGAGCAGGTAGTTCGCCAGTTCCGGGGAAAGGGCGGGGAGTTCATCTTTGCCGCGTGTCTTCTTCTTTAACATGGTCATGTTCCTTTGGCTCTTGCTGCTAGAGGCTGGTGGGGTAGCTGGTTCAAATCAACTGCGTAATTCAGACAGCGAAGGCGTCCATTGTCGGATTTCGCCGCGACCTCCGACGGGGTCCTGTGCCAAAACGGACCGGCACGAGCACTCCTCTTTATTGCCTGCTGCAAAATGGTGACCAAGTGGCCAGAATAATCAAGAGGAAAGGTGCGCGACCTCAAGTTGTTTTGTCGAGGGTCGCTTGTTGCCAACATAATCCGACGTGGATGCGCTGGTTTTCATCACACACGTACCTGTTGGGTGAATCGTCCTGCTCTCTTGATGCACGGACACTTGGCGGGCACAGCGGGGGCGGAACGAGAGGGGGGCATCGGGGGGGATAGGGCCTCGCCAGAGTCCACTGATCAATGGCAATATTCCATCTGATCAGGGGATGATTACTCAAGCTCAAAACGGGACTTTTCGCCTAAGCTTGAGATCCGAGTCTCACTTTGGTACTCGGGGGCGTCAATAGTTTCCAGAGATTCCTCCAAAATTTTTCCGGACGCTATTGCACACGGTGAGCAACCCCTCGGATGTTGAAAACATTCATCTTAACACCAATCTCCAATCTGGATTGGCACAACCTCCTCCTAGCCCGAATTGTCCGCTCCCCCTCTCGGAGCATCCCTTCTAAACGAAACCGCACAAACCGGGACGTCAGATTGCTCGCCGGTGAGCGCGCGGCAACAAACAGCAACGCGGGGGCCAGAAGAAGCACCAGCGGGGGGATCGACATGCTGAGCAGCGCCACAAACACGATATTGAAGACAAGCCAGATTCCCGTGAGCACCATCACCCCCAGCACGAAGGGTATCTGCCCTGCGACCTCACGAATGATCCGGCGTGCGCATAACCCAATTGATTTCAGTAAGCCGCGCCGTTTGATCATCCACGCCACAAAGGAGGGGCGAGCCTCCTGATCGGCCATCAGGGGAGCAATGACGCGGGCCACCCTCGAGCCCCTTCCCCACTCACTCACCAGATCGGCATTGGCCACCACCGTGACCCATATCAGTCCGCAGTAAATACCCAGCTCCGCGCTCAGCATGGGCAACACCAGCGCAGGGACCACATAGACTGGGAGCCAGTATCGCTTATCGTATCCATGCGGATACGAGGCGAGCCGTTCCGCGACGATGGCGAACATGATCTCGCGAGGCGTCAGCGGCAGGACCATTTGGTCTGTCATCGATTGCGGGTCGTTCTGAACGAACATCAACAGCGGGACGGGAAGTCTGCGATTCCAGCCTGCGCCCTCCATGCCCACTCGGATCCGCCAGTCTCGGCGGCGGCGCTCGATGTTGTAGGCCGCGAAGGGAGGAACGGAATCCTCCGCCAGCTCTGGCAGGCTTTTCGTCAACCACGAGGCATCGAGCGAGAGTCCGTTCGCCAGCTTGACGGGACGCTGCAGGCCCCACCCCGTGAGGGGATGGTCCATTTCGTAAAGTGCGCGGATGGTGCCCGCGTAGCCGTGGTGTCGTCCCATGGATTCAGGCTCGCACCGGGCCGTTTGGGCGCAAGCCAAGCCGGTACATTCAAATCGCTCTGGCCCCGCCGTGAGCCTGGGGTAAGAACACGGTATTCTTGAATGGTGAGGTTTCACCAAAATGCTAAGTCGCCTGGTCCTGATGCTGGTTGCAATCCTCATGGTGGGGTGCGCCCGTGCCCCCATCGCAGAGTCTCGGGCTGAGGCCCCCCTCAAGGTAATCTGCTACAACATCCGCATTGGCGCAGGGCCTGAGGGCCCCTTCGGTTCCGACGCGGCAAAGGAGAATCTCGCTGCCATCGCGACTTTCATCAATGAATCTGAGCCCGATATCGTACTCCTCCAGGAGGTCGATCGGAACACTGCTCGCGTAAAGGGGATGGACGAGTTGCAGATGCTCGCCGAGGCCACTAACATGAACCCCGCCTGGGGGAAGGCGATGGAGAACACCGGTGGCGAGTATGGCATCGCGATCCTGAGCCGCCATCCCATCCGCGACGTCCGGGTTCACCCTCTGTTCCGTCCCGACTATTCCAAGACGAATCCCGAATGGCCTGCCTGGTACGCGGAGCAGCGCGTCGCCCTCACGCTTGTGACCGACACGCCCGACGGTCCGGTGCAGGTCCTGAACGCGCACCTTGGCATCACCGAAGACCAGCGCGCCCGCCAGTTCGCGCAAATGGCTGAGATCATCGAGAGCATGGACCCGGCCGTCGCCACGGTCGCCGGGGGGGATTTCAACGCCAAGCCGGACGAGGCAGGCCTCGCGGCTCTTCGCGGTGTCCTGGTCGACGGCTGGAGTCTCTTTCCCCCCGTTCCAACCTTCAGCACCGTCGACCCAAATCGGACGATCGACTACATCTTCGCCAGTTCGCAGCTCACGATGACGAGCCTCACAGTACCCGACGTGCGGCACTCCGACCACCTGCCGGTCGTGGCGGTGATGGAGCGCTGAAGCTACTCAATCACGAACCCTGTGGCTGGCGTCTGCTGTGACAGGATCATCGCACTGTACGGCGCCAGCCTTGGGATGTTGAGACGATAGGGGAGACCATCCGTCGTTGTGGCGCTCGTGGCGACCGAGAGCAGTGTCCCCGGCGTCGTGCTGAACGCGTTATCGTAACTCTTCAGGTCGCTGTTGAATCGGACGATCCACTCGCCTTGCCGCGGTGCACCGATCATGTAGCCCAGACCGAAGTCCGTCCCGGAAAGGTTCATCACCACCAGCGTGTCGTCGCCGGGTCCGCCCGCGTCGAAGCGGCGATAGGCCATAACCTTGGCGCTATTGTTGACGTGATAAACGGCGACATTCGGACCCACGAGGCCGCGCGTCGAAGTTCCACGGTTCAGCCGCAGGCCGATCAGGTCTCGGTGAAGTTGCTCGATGCCCCCGTGGGCTGCCAACAGTCCGTCCCAATCCATCGCCGGGGGATTCGGCCACGAAAAAGTGCCCGTGGCGTAGGTTTCCTGACCCATAAAGAGCATGGGGATGCCCGGCGCCGTCAGGGTCAGCACGCTGCCAAGCATCGTGAGCTTGCGCGTTGTCAGGTTTGTCGCGGGATCGACCTGATTGAGTCGCCTCGGCAGGTAGCCGCCGCGATAAGGGAATGTCTCGCCAGTCGGGTTCTCCGGCGCGGCGCTGTCATGGGACTCGCTGTAGATCACCCGGGCGAAGGGATCGCCATTGAAGGTCTTCGTCAGTCCCGATGTCGCCTCAGCCAGGCTCCTGCCGGCGTCGTTCGTGACCAGCAGTCTGGCGACATTCGCGTAGAAGGAGTTCCACTCGGCATCAAATCCCAGCCCACCCGCCGCCACCGGTTTGCTCGCCAATTCGTCGAGTTGGAAGTCCTCGGCGATGAACAGTTTCCCCGGATATTCAGCACGGAGGATTTCGGTGCACTGTTGAAGCATCTCGGCAGCACCCGGCACCGCACCCCCGTTACCGATCCGCATCACGCCGGTCGCATCGAAACGAAAGCCATCGACGCGGAACTCCTCCAGATACATGCGGAGCGAATCGAGGATGAGGCGCTGGACCTCCGGGCGACGGTAATCGTAGCGTGGTCCCCACGGTGTGTCCCGATTTGTCGCCTCGTTGTAGAACCAGATCCCGCCCCCGTCACCCTCACTCCACAGGTCGAAGTTCCAGAGATCGTTCTGGTTCATGGTCGTGTGGTTCACGACCACGTCTACGATCACCGCGATTCCCCGCTCGTGACACGCTCGCACGAAGGCCTTGAAGCCATCGGGGCCGCCGTACTCGTTCTCGATGGCCAGCAGTAGGGTAGGGTCGTAGCCCCAGTTGTTCGCCCCCGGATTCTCGTGAAGGGGAAGCAACTCCACCGCGTTGATGCCAAGAGCCTGCAACCGATCCAGGCCCGTGGTCGCATCGGCAAAGGTTCCCGGCGCGCCGTCGGGAGCCATGAAGGACCCGATGTGCATCTCGTAAAGCACCATCGACTCGCGGGACGGAGCGACAAAGGTCGGCGCATCGCCCCAATCGAAGGCGCCGCCATCGTACACCACCGAGTTCGAGTCGTTCGCCGCGAACTGGTCCACAACCCGTGTGTAGGGATCGCGCCGCCAGACGGTCGTCGTGCCCGCAATCGCCGAGTTCGCGTTGGTGACAAAGAACTTGTACGGATCGCCCGCGGTCGCCGCAGGAACCACCGTGCACCATAGTCCGGAGTCACCCTCCGAACTGAGTGGGTTCGTCAGCCCCCAACTGTTGAAACTCCCACGCACATGCACCGCCGTGGCGTTCGGCGCCCACACCCGGAACGAGACACCGCCCTGCACAGGCACGGCACCCATGGCATCCGTCGTGACCGGCGCAGCGGAAAGCAATCTGGCAAACGGGCCGGAACTGAGGATGGCTAGGAGAGCGAGGAGGGCGAGGGGCTGTTTCATCATGCTGTACTCCGCGCGGGCGGAGGGTCCTGCGTCCAGCACTTTGTGGAGCCCTGAATGCACGTCGCCAAATGCGAAGCCCGCCGGAGGGTCACTCCGACGGGCCTCTGTCATGCGATACACTCGCGGGACTAGTCCAGGATCGCCCAGTCGGGAACGTCCGTCGTCTCGAACGCGGGACCAGCAGGATCGACAATCACGCCGTTCGCCGTCAGGTCGTCATCACCGCGCTGACCGTCCACGAAGTGAAGCGTGACCAGATTGTCGACGATCACTGCGCCCGTGGTACCGTCATAGTCGAACTTGTACCAGTGGGGTGTCGGATCGCCCGGTTCCGCTCCGTACTTGTAAATCGTATTCACGGAGACAGTGTTGGGAAGATACAGAAGGACGGTGACGGCGCCGCCCGTGGGCACGCCCGCTAGGTTGAACCCGTAGAATCCCGTCGGGAACGAGGCACCAGAGGGCACGTCGCCGGGCGAGGGATTGGTGGTGGGACTCGATTCGACAAACACACCCGTGGAAGCTGCCAGGGTGATCGGATAGAGCGACGGGCCGGTCAGGTAGCTGATGACGCCCGGCTGGTCGCGATCCGCAATCGAATCGCCGTTGCCGTCGCCGCCGGGGACCGAGTCCTCGATCGAGGAGGCGAGGCCATCAGAGTCGGAGTCAGCGACTTCGTCGAATCCGGAAAAGACGAAGCTGGAGCCGCGCGTCTCGCCATCGATGTCCGTTGTGATCGCCGCCAGCGGAGTCTTCTGGAAGCCGAGTCCCGGATTGGACGTGAAGCGCAGATCCGTATCTCCGGAACCGCTGGAGAGCCAATGACCGCGGAATGGGCTCTGGGCCACGCGCGCATCGGCGAAGGTCGAGTTGAGATCCTGTCCGGTGCTCTGCCAGGTGGCCAGCGTCACTGGGACGCCCGCAGCCACCACCGCCTGGCTGGCCGTGTCGTTGAAGTACACGTTGCCGTCCATCGTCAGCGTGCCCGACGTCGGCGCGATGTTGATGGCGGCGCCACCCGGTTGGCCGTTCACGAAGACGTTATTACGAACATTCACCGTGCCCGTGTTGGCGGCGCTCGTCACGCCAACGACGTAACTGCGCTCGGGCGTCATGCCGGCAATTGCCGTCGTCGAGGGGACGATGTTGATCGAGTTGTGAAGGATGTTCAGCGTCGAGCTGGTGGCGCGGGTCTGCGCGATGCCGTACAGCTTGTTGATGTTGCCGCCGGTCGCGCGGTCAAGGTGAAGAGAGATCGCGTTGTTCTCGATGTTGAAGACCTGGTTGGTCCCGATCTGGTCCAGCAGGATCGCGCCGAGGTCGACGGACGCTGCGTTGGTCTTCGCCGAAACTTGGCGGAACACGTTGTTGCGGATCGAGACGTTGGTGTCATTGGATGGCGGGTTGGCGCCAAGGCTGGTGAAGAGCATGCCGAAGGTATTGAACCCGGCGCCGGGCTGGGAGATCTTCACCCGGTTGCGCTCGAAGACCAGACTCTTTACGTGCGTCGTGAAGAAGGCGCGCTGCCCGACTTCGATATCCGAGTCAACGATCACGACATCCGGACCATCCGTCAGGGCCGACTGACCGCTAAACGGAGTCGTTCGCACGGTCACGCCCGCACCCGTTGGACTCGTTGATGCACTCAGCAGGCAGTTCTCAATCCTGATGCCGCGGGGGACCACACTCGGATTCCCGTCAACCTCCGTGTAGGTCACGAAAACGGGCGAGGAGGAAAGGGCTGAACTGTTGCTATCCGTTCGCACGATCATGTTGCGAAGCGTCAGGTTCTGCGTGCCTTGCCGGATCTCGAAAACCGAGAGCGAGTTGGTATAGACGCTCATCAGCGTCATGTCGCGCGTGTCGCCACCCACCGTGTTCGAGCCCTCGAAGACGATGTCATCGGAATTGTTGATGACGATCGCGGGCACCCCTCCAACGATGAACGCTGCAACGGGTTGAGTGCTCGCCGCCGGTCGGAAGATCACCGAGTTCCCATTGGACTGGAAGTTCGACAAGGTTGCCTGGCTGAACTCGGTGATGTTTTCGGTCACCTCAAAGACCCAGTCCCCGCCGACCAGGCTGGTATTGGAAAGCGCCGCCATTGCCTCGCCGATGGTGGCATAGTCCCTGCCGACACCAATTCGCGAGAGACCGGGGCCATTGGCCGTATATCCAGAGGGAGGATCCCCCTCGAATGCGGAACCATCCGTATGGATCTCAAAGCCGCTGAAGTAGCTAAAGTCACCGTTCACGTAGATCGACGCGTTGAAATCGCCCTCTGTCGCCGGATCAAATGCGATCACAACCTCGCGAGTCTCGCCCGGTGCGACAGGAGTCGGTTCCAGTCCCGATACCACAGAGTAGGCACCGCTTGGGTCGCGATCCCAGTAGTACGAGGTAATGGTGAACGGCACACTTCCGTTGCTGGTCAGGAAGAATGACCTGGTGGTCGGAGCATCGCTTGGTTTCACCCAACCGAAATCCACAAAGTACGTGTCGACGGAGGCGGATCGATAAGCCTCCACGCCTGTCCCGCCCAGCG
>WGMQ01000039.1 GCA_016125005.1 bacterium
AAGGTGGAGCGGTTTTTCGCTTGGCTCGGGAACTACCGCCGCCTGCTGGTCCGCCACGAGTACTACGGCATGAACTTCCTCGCCTTCGTCCAACTCGCCTGCTCCATCATCTGGCTCAAACAATTATGAGACCACTTCTAATCAAACCGCCCCTCAACGCCCGGCCGGTTATGCTCGACACGAGCCTCAAAAAAGGGCAGCTTTCCCTGTCGAATCAGGAACCGTGACGATCCTCCCCCCTGTTTTCGTCGGATCGGACCCGGACCAATCATCAAGGATTACCCATCATGCGTCTTCATTTGGCAGTACTCGCAGCCGTCGCGCTGCTCTCCGGCTGCGCCACCCACAAGGTCACCCTGACCTCCGACCAGCTTGTCGCCGCGGAGAAGGCGGGCATCAGCGAGGAGCGCATTGCCTCCCTCGAAGCCAAGCCTCTCTACAAGATGACCCCCGCCGAGGTTGGCGACTACGTGACCTACGCCCACGAGGCCTATCCCGACCTGCGCGAGCGCATCGTCCACCTTGGCCGCAAGAACATCGGCCAGCCCTACGAGCTCTACCTGCTCGGCGAGTTCCCCTACGAGACCTACGATTCCCAGCCACTCTACTGCCTCGACAAGAGCGACTGCGTGGTCTTCTCCGAGCACACCTACGCCATGGCCCTCAGCGACTCCTGGGAGTCCTTCTTCTGGACCCTCCAGCGCATTCGTTACCGTGACGGTGTGATCGGCGTGGCCTCGCGCAACCACTACACCGAAGCCGATTGGAACAAGAGCAACACTTGGCTCGTGACCGATGTTTCCGGCCTGGTTGCGGGCGATGCCGCCGCCACCTACAAGCAGAAGGTCAACCGCGCGGCGTTCCTGAAGAAGCGCTACAAGATCGAACGCGACATCCCCGTCGAGACCATCACCGAGACCTACGTCCCCAAGGAAGCCGTCCCCGCCATCCTGGACCAACTCCAGAGCGGCGACTTCGTCAACGTCATCTCAGGCAAGGACGGAGGGCTCTATGCGTCCCACGTGGGCCTCGTGGCCGTCGCCGAGGACGGCTCTCGTCACTTCCTGCACTCGAGCCCACCCAAGGTGCGCGAGCAGACATTCGAATCCTACATCGCCGCCTGTGAAGCACGCGATGCAAGGAACGAAGCGAAGGGTAAAGACAAGGCCAAGCTCTATGGATTCAAGTTCCTGCGTCTGAACGACAACCCGCAGGTTCCCCCCATGCCCGCCCAACAGGTGCCCGGCGGCGGGTGAAGCGTTCAGGCAGGATTCAGCGCCTTCTCGATGACATCCAGCAGGTCCGGGATCTTGAAAGGCTTCAGCACGAAGTCGATCGCTCCCAACCCACGCAACCGCTGGCTGTCATCGGGACCGCCGAAGCTCGTCACCAGGATTACCTTGAAGTCGGGCTTGAGGCTCCGCGCCGCCTTCAGCAGCTCCTCGCCGTCCATCTCCGGCATCCGCACGTCCGAGATCAGCAGGTCATAGCATGCGCCCGCCCGGAGTAGCTCCAGTGCGTCGGCCCCATGCGCCGCCGTGTCCACATGATAGCCCTCGCGGGAGAGGGTTCTCCGCAGCAATTCGCGCATCTCGCTGTTGTCTTCGGCGACCAAAAGCCGCCGCTTCGTGCCCGGCATTTTCTTTTTCCAGCACCTCTTGTACCGTCTGAGACATGTTGCTCTGCTGCGAAGGGGGAAACAAGGCAAGGAGAATGTCGAAAATGGGGCTGGGGCTGGTCAGAAGAGCATCCAGCCCTCACGTGAGGCAACGGCTGTGCTCAGGCAGAACGGCGCGATGATGGGATTCGGAGTGTAGCCCCCAACGATTGTCCCGGTAGCGTCCATGTTCTCATCCTCCTCGGTACTTCCACTTTGGAGGACTAGCTCGACCCGGTAGACCAGGAAGTCGAACAGGGGTGGGGGCGAGAGCCTATCCAGGACCTCGAAGCAGGATGTAAAGCTGCCCATTCCGGGACGGTCGCTCGGGCAGTCGCACGGTGTCTGGGCAAATGAGATCGTCAGGTCACCGGCGCCGCCGACAAGCACCTCGGGTCCGCCGAACGCGCTGCTTCGCCACACCTTCAGGCCACGATAGAGAGACAGGTTAAGTCCATCCAGCCCGATGGGAAGCGACATGCGCTCGGCATCGATCTGGATCGCTCCCCCCACACGTCCGCCAGCCGAGCTCTTCAGCTCGACGCGATAGCTGCACGGCCCGGTCAGCGTGCTTGGCGCGAGACACTGCCCAATTGGGCTGAAGACGCTGCACAAACGAGCACTGTAATAGACGAACTGGCCATCGTGGGGAAGCGTCACCGCAAGGATTCCACCCACCGCTAGGGAGCTGCTATACACCTCCGGGTTCGTATCGTCGATCGACGAATAGACGAAGACATTCAAGACGTTGCCTGCGGGAATCACCAAGTTCGAGAATTCGATCTGATACAGGTCGTCGGCCTTGTCGTAGACGATCCCCCAGTCCTCGTCCGTCTCGATGTGGATCGTGTGGTCCTGGGGGATGCCCACGGCCAGCAGGTTCGCAGTCCCCGACTGTGTGCTGTCGTTGTAGGGAGGGAACTCATAGATGTCGGCAGGCGAAGTCACCATCCGCACCTGTTGCGACAGCGGGTTGGACGTGTAGCGAACCGTATCGGCGAGCGGATCCCGGCGGTAGGCCACATAGGTGATGGAATACTCGCCGTTGCCGGGCACTTCGGCGAGGGGCACGGTGCCCTGCCATGTCGTGCTGCTGCCGACGCGGGTCAGCGGGATCGTGGTCACGTCGGCGATCGGTTGGTCCGCTGTATAGACATCGCCTGACCAGGAGACGATGGCGTCCACACCGTCGGTGCGGCCAAGGCCCACTTCGGCTGAGAGCGGAATCGCTTGGCGCGTCGGGTACTGCGCGTCCGGCGCGACGGAAACCAGCTCGGGCGCGATGGCGCCGAAGGGAACTGTCTTCCCCAGCACGAAGCGCGACGCGATCTCGCCGTCCAGGCCCGTATAGACACCATCGCCATCGTCGTCCAGCCAGGGTATCTGGGGCCGGTCGCGCGGAATGCGGAGCGACTGCATCACGCCGTGCGCCTCCGCGAAGGCACTGCGCACGGTGACGCCCTTCAGCAGCGCTTGCAGGAGGAAGCTGCTGAAGGACAGCGACGCGCTCGGGCCGCCGCCGAAGTTCGCCAGCCGGTCATCGGTGGTGCTCGCCACCACGATGCGGCGCGCCCCCGCGGGTGCCCCGGCGCACTGCTTCACAAAGCCCCCTGCGTAGCACGAATCCACCACGACGACCAAGTCGGCGAGCCCCTCGGCCTGAGCCTCGTCGACCATCGTGTCGAAGGCGCTCGCCGAAAGAACCTGCCGCGGGGACGAAGCTGCATCCAGATAAAAGTACCACTCGGAGCCGACGGGATCGTACTCGCCGTGATCGAAAAGGAAAATGGTTAACTGGCGCGCGTCCCCGGCAAAGTCGCGAAGGCCATCCTGGAGGGTAGCCAACGTCGCCGGGCCGTCCACGAGAGGGTTCTCGCCGGGCGACTCGAACGCGGAAAGATAGAGAATGTCCTCCTTCGGAACGCCGCGAATCGTCGAGGTCAGGTGGGCAAGCTCCGCGAGGGAACGCGTCTTCTCAGCAATCGCGTTGCCAAGGTACCGCCCGCCACCGGCGACGATGAGGACCTTTGCTTTGGTATGGGGAGTCCGCAGGCCCGACGGCCACCAGCGCACAGTGCCGTCCCGGGACCCGGTGAGAACTTGGGTGCTGTCTGGAGAGAAGGCAACATATGTGATCGCATTTGTGTGGCCCGAGAAGGTCCGCAGCTCTGCTCCCGTCCTCGCGTCCCAAAGCCGCGCTGTCTTATCCGAGGAACCTGTTAAGACGTGAGAGCCGTCCGGAGAGAACGCCACGGAACTCACAGTGCCGCTGTGCCCGACAAGGGTTAGCAGCTGCTCCCCCGTGTTGGCATCCCAAAGCCTCGCGGTGCTGTCGCCAAATGCTTCACCAGCGAGGACACGGGTTCCATCTGGCGAAAGCGCCACTGAGGTCACAGGGCTGGTGTGGCCGGTGAAGGTTCGCAGCTCCGCCCCCGTGCTCGCGTCCCATAGCCGCGCCCTACCGTCACTGGACCCGGTGAGGACGCGGGTGCCGTCCGGCGAGAACGCCACGGAGCTCACATCGTAGGTGTGGCCGGTGAAGGTTCGCAGCACCGCCCCCGTGCTCGGGTCCCAAAGCCGGGCCGAGTTGTCCGAGGACCCGGTGAGGACGCGGGTGCCGTCCGGCGAGAACGCCACGGAGTTCACATGGTAGGTGTGGCCGGTGAAGGTTCGCAGCACCGCCCCTGTGCTGGCGTCCCATAACCGCGCGGTGTGGTCCGTTGACCCGGTGAGGACGCGGGTGCCGTCCGGCGAGAACGCCACGGACTCCACCGTGCGAGTGTGTCCGGCGAATTCACGCACGACCTCCCCCGTTTCGGCGTCCCACAAATAGGCCTCCGCCCCACTGCAGGTGGCTATGAACTTATCGTCGGGAGAATATGCAGCGCTTTTCAGCGTCCCCATCCCGAACCGTCGGATGTAGTCGGTGACGACTTCCTGTCCCCTGAGCGGGGCCGCGAGGGTGAGCAGTGCCAAGGCGATGGCGCAGAGGATGGCGCGGGGGGTAAGTGGCACGATTATGGAGCCCTGATGGATTGTATGCCCCACTGGAAACATTGGTGACCAAAGTCGTCAATGGCGAACCATTGGTGACGTCGTGCGCCGCTCTCCCCTCGCAGCCTCCGTTTGACTCCCGGCGGCGGGTGGGGCCGATGGAGCGACGATGACTGCGCCGATCGATCACGAGAACCAAGGGCCCCCCTCGCCATCCTGGGGATTGATTGCGTTGGCGGCGGTTGTGTGTGTTGTGTTGAAGCTCGTTTTCGCGACGCAGCGCGGCTTTTGGATCGACGAGTATTATACGCTAAGCGCCGTGCAGATGGACTTGGGGGCGCTCGTGCGGGATCGGCTGGAGCGCGGCCATTCGCCGCTTCCGTTTCTCTACGCCAAGCTATTCCACGACTACCTGGGCACGAGCGAATGGTGGCTCAAGCTCAGTTCGGCGCTGGCGGCGGGTGTGGCGACGCTTGGCGTTGGGGCGCTGTTGCGGGAGTTCCGCGTGCGCTTCGCGGGTGTGGTGCTGGTGCTTGCGGCCCTTCAGCCCTACTGGCAGGAGATCGGGACCGAGTTCCGCTATACGATGCCGCTGGTGGCGCTGGCGACCTGGTCGGGCTTCCTGGCTATTCGCTGGTGCGCGACGCGCGACTGGCGCTGGGCATCGGCCTTCCTGGCCGTGGCGACGGTGATGATGTGGTGGCACGGGAGCGCCCAGTTTGTGCTGCTGTCCCTGCTTGTCTATACACTGCTCGCGGCGCGTCGGACCGGCGAGGTTGGGTTCGCGCGACGGGCCGCAGTCCTGGCGACGCCCGTCGTGGCGGCGTTCCTTCTTTCGCTGCCGCTGCTTGGCCTCATCAGCCACTACAAGATCGCAAACGAGGAAAAGAAGCCCGAGTGGCCGTCGCTACGGATCGCGTTCGAGAACGTGACGCACACGGCGCTGGGAGAGGATCGGGGCCTGGAGTCCGTCGTTGGCCCGGTCGGTGGCGCTCTTGGCCTAGTGGCGACAGTCTGCTTTGTGGTCGCGATTTGGGGCGCGTGGCGACTTCTTCGCCGCGGGGATCAGGGCTCCGTCGCGTTGCGCAGTTACCTGTTGGCAACGCTGGTTGGGACTCCGCTGGGCATACTTGTCTATACAACGGTCGCCAGCGCGGTGCAGGGCCCAGAGCGCTATGTTGCCTACCTTTCCGTCCCCGGGATACTGGTGCTGGGGCTTGGTTGGTCCGCCAGCGAGGCGTGGAAGCCGATCATGCGGCGCGGCTGGCGCTGGTGCCTCGGCGTGTCGTATATACTGCTATTAATTGTCAATGCGCTCGACCAAGGGGACTGGCACCGCGAGTGCAGTCGTTGGATGGCAGCGAACCGTCGCGCCGACGAACCGCTCATTACGATGGGGAAGGGCATGAACGAGGTCGGACTGCGCTATCACGGCCTTCGCTGGGAAGGATTCATCGACGGTGTTGATTCGCAGAGCCGCGATACCAGCGGGATGGAGCAGGCGATCCGCGATGCGATGAAGAGTGCCGATTCAGGGTGGCTATTTCTCTACCGACCGGGTCGCGCGGACCTCGACGCGATGCTGGCGAGGCTTCAGGCGGAAGGCTTCCTCCGAGGCTATCGTCGTCGCTACTTCAGCCGCGAGATGTCACTCGTGGCAATTGCCCGCACGACGGCAGGACTGGGGCGCCTGGCGGCGCTTGACACGGTTCCGGCTCCCTGGATCACCAGCAATCCGCCCCGCGACTGAGCCGATCTAGATTGCTTTCAATCTATCTTTCTATACGTCCTTCATGTGTGGGTCCAGTACGTCCCGCAATCCGTCGCCGACGAAGTTGAACCCGAGTACCGTGCATAGGATCGCAATGCCCGGGAAGAGCGGAAGCCATGCGTAGAAGAGGAGATACTCGCGCCCCTCGGAGAGCATGTTTCCCCAGGTGGGTTCGGGTGGTTGCGCGCCAAGGCCAAGGAAGCTAAGGCCGGATTCGGCCAGGATCGCGGTCGAGACCTTGAGCGTTCCATAGACCAGCAGCGTGCCGACCAGATTCGGCAGAATGTCCATCAGCATGATGCGGCGACGATTCGCTCCCAGTGCCCGTGCCGCGTCGACAAACTGCTCCTCGCGAAGGGAAAGGACGCTGCCTCGCACGAGGCGTACATAGTCCGGGAACGTGGCGAAGCCGAGCGACAGGATCACCGGCAGGGAGGAGAAGGTCCGCAGCCCAATCGCTGTCTCCAGTTTCATCAGCAGCCACGGCCCCACAGTTGCCGAGACGGTGATGGCCAGCAGCATGAACGGGAACGCCAGCATGATGTCGACGAGGCGCATGATGATGCGCTCCCACCAGCCGCCAAGGTACCCCGCCAGCAGACCCAGGACGGTACCGATGGTCATGCCGATGGAGACCACCATCACGCCGACAAGAAGCGAAGTGCGCGACGCATAGACGATGCGAGACATGACGTCGCGGCCCAGGTGATCGGTCCCCATGGGATGGGCCCACGACGGCGGGCTCAGAGCTTCCGATGGTACTTGCTTGATGACGTTCTCGAACGGCACCAACACGGTGGAGAGCAGCGCCGTGACCACGAGGATCGTCACAACGACGAGGCCCACCACGGCGAGACGATTGCGCCGGAATCGGCGCCAGAATTCGCTCAGTCCCTCCATCAGTTGGCTCCTCCATCAAGGCGGATTCTCGGATCAAGGTAAGTGTATAGTAGGTCGACCGCCAGATTGAGGAGCACGAAGATCGTCGCCAGCATCAGCACGCAACCCATCGTCACGGGTAGGTCGCGCTGGAGGATCGACTCAACGAAGAGCTTCCCCACGCCCGGCCAGTTGAAGACCGTCTCCACGATGACCGATCCTCCCAGCAACGAACCCATCGATAGACCCGCTACGGTCACGAACGGAATCAGCGCGTTCTTGAGCGCATGCCGCATCACGACCGGGCCCTTGGCCAGGCCCTTGGCTCGGGCTGTGCGGATGTAGTCCTGATTGAGAACCTGAAGCATCGACGAGCGCAGGATTCGGCTGAGGAACGCCCCACTGCTCAGACCCAGCGTGATCGCCGGCAGGAACAGGTGCGCCAGCATTGAGGGGGTTCCAAACTCACCGCGCCCCGAAGGCGGAAACCACTGGAGCGAGCGCGAGCAGATGATGATGAGTTCCAGCCCGAGCCAGAAGCCAGGCATTGCGAGGAAGAGAAAGACCATCAGGCGAAATGCGCTCTCGAACCAACTCCTTGGATAGACAGCCGAGAATGTGCCGACGAAGAGGCCAGCACCGACCGCGAAGATGATCGCGGCAAGGGCCAGCTCGATGGTGGCGGGGAGACGCGCCAGGATCTCCTGCGTCACGGGTCGGTCGCGGACGATCGACGTCCCGAAGTTTCCCTGAAGCACTCCTCGCTTCCAGGGCACAACGATTTCGCTGTCCATCGCAACCTCTCCATCGGGGAGCGGCTTGCTCAACTGGATCGTGTCGCCAATGCGGCCTGAAATGGTCCGTTCGACCTGCTCGCCCTCCACGGTGAAGAGCACCCGGTCGTTGCGAAGAAACCCGTGCTCCGGTGCGAGGGTCAGCTTGGTCCGTCCGCCGTCTGTGTCACTATCATCGGCGGGCACATCGATGATGCGCCCGGTCTTTCCAGAAAAGACATTGAGGCCCATGTAGGTGAAGTATTGCTCGTAAAGTGGACGATCGAGTCCCATCTGTCGCCGTAGTTCCTCGACCGCCTCGGGTGACGCTTCCGTTCCCAACATCAGGCGGACAGGATCGCCCGGGGCGAGGCGCATCATCAGGAAGGTGAGGATGGAGACGCCGATGAGAGTCGGGACCAGCTGTAGTAGACGTTGCAGAAGGATCTTCATCATCAGTCCTCCCCCTCGCCGGCGGTGACGCCCTCAAAGAAGAGGCGACTGGACGGGTTGATCTTGAACCCCTTCACCCTGCGCTGGTAACCCATGTTGACTTGGCTATAATAGCCAAAAATCCACGGCGAATCGTCGGCGATGAGGCTCTGCATCTCCATCAACATCCGTCTGCGCGTCTCCTCGTCCGGTGTTCCCATGTAGGCGTCCAACCGTGCATCCAGATCGGGGTTTGCGTAGAAGCTGCTGTTGCTGCCGGACTTGGAATAGAACAGCGGGCGCAGGTAGTCGTACTCCGCCTCACCGCCCACCCAGCCGCCCAGGTACATGTCATAGACCCCATCGCGCTCTGGATAGCGCTCGCCGCTCGGCAGGATATACTCGTCGAACTTCTTCCAATAGGCCGCGTTGTCGATGATGACGATCTTCACGTTGATTCCCACTTGGCGAAGATACTCGCCAACGGCCTCCGCCGCCACGCGGTACTCGCCCTGCTCCGTGGTCCAGAAGTTCACGTCCACACCGTTCGGATAGCCCGCCTCGGCAAGGAGCTGGCGCGCCTTCTCCGGGTTGTAGTCGTAGGTCTCCACGTCGGGATTGTGGTTCGGCATGACGGTCGGAAGCGGCCCGCGGGCCGCCATGCCGACGCCGAAGAATTGGTACTTGATCATCTCCTCGCGGTTGACCGCGTAATTGGCGGCTCGTCGCACGCGGATATCGGAGAACGGCTTCTTCTTGTTGTTGAACCCCATGTACCGCACCGCAAGTTGCGGCGTGGTCTGGAGTTCGATGTGGGGTGACTGACGGGCCACGTTGACCTGGGCAAAGAAGACGTCTGCCATGTCGACGACACCCTGCTCCAGGAGAATCAGGCGGGTTGTGTTTTCCCGGATGGGGCGCAGTTCCAGGCGCTTCAACTGATACTGGTCGGCGCGCCACGAGTCCTGATTCTTCTCCAGCCGGATCGCCACATCGGGGGTCCAATCGACGAAGCGAAATGGCCCGGTCCCCACGGGATTCTGGCCGAAGGGTTTCTCAAGATTAGCTGTCGCCGTGGGGCTTGGGATGAGCGCATAGGTCGAGGCCATGGCTTCCGGGAAAACACAGTCGGGCGTGCTTAAGTGGAAGACCACCTCCAGGTCACTGGGACAATCGATGCTCTCGATGTGCTGGACCAGATGGCGCCGCGTGGCAGCGTTGGCGGGGTCTTTTGTGCGGTAGAAGTGCGCTCGGACCGCCTCCGAGTTGAAGGGGGTACCGTCGTGGAACACGACTCCTTCCCGGAGCTTAAAGGTCCAGGTATGGCAGTCATCGCTCTCCTGCCAGTCGGTCGCGAGACTCGGCACCAGCTTGATGTCGTTGTTCCACTTGGTGAGCCCCTCCATCACCAGATTCATGGCGGCCGATTCCTTCATCATGCGCTGGCGAATCGGGTCGAACGTGTAGATATCGCTGTCAAATCCGTATGTGATCGAATCCTTCTTCTCCTCCTCGGAGCGCGAAGGGACGCAGGCAACGGTCAACAGCACAGCAAGAAACAAGTATGCTTGGCAGGCCCACCGCCAAGGTCGAACACTCGATCGACTAAGGAACATCACGTAAAGTTCTCCGCCCGGACTCGTGACAATTAAGGGGCAGGATCGTCACGCCCGCCATGATGCGTCAAGCAAAGCAGGCCTGTCTGTCCGAGGAAGATCGGACGGCGAACAGGCGCCCTCGAAAAAAAAACGCATCGGCCTGTAAGAAACCGCGTAGAGGCAGCCTTATCCTTTGCGAGTACACCCAGAGGGTAAAAATATGCGCGTCTCCATGAAACAAAGATTGGCCAAGACCAACCAGAAGAAGAAGGGCTCGGTCCTGCTTGCCTCCGTCGTCCTGATGAGCGTTGCAAGCGCCTCGAGTCTCGCTTGGGTTGCCTATGTCAATCAGGCAACTGTCTCGGCGGGTCGTGACCGCGACCGAATGACCGCCTTCTACTGCGCCGAGGCCGGTATCGAGAGGGTCGTCGATTTCATGAATAACCCCGATAACTTCACAAACGGTGCTCCCCCCGGATACGATGACGAGGCAACCCAGCCGCTGGCCTATCCGTTGCCCCACCCCAACGTCGCCCCGGCCCAGTACCCGCTCTTCCAGCCATATACCGTTCGCTATGCGACGGTTCCCAGCGCGTCGGATCCGACGGGTTATGCGCCTGTTTACATCGACGGCAAACTGCGAGTCCTTCAGACCAGCTACTTCATGAATCCAGCCGCGGGTTCCCCCAAGGAGATCAGCAAGACATCGAAGATCCCCACGATGGACCTTCCCATCGAAGGCGACACGACCCTGGTCATGTACGATAACGCCAACCACCCGCTGGCGCGCGTCACACGCATCCGGTTGGTCCACCCGAGCGATCTGGATGCAGCCGGGGAACTCCCTGATGATCGTCGCGTGGTGACGAAGGTCATTGCCGACGCTGAAACCCCCGCCGGCGTGGCCATGACGGTCGAGTCCCTCATCGTCGAGAATCCCGATCTCGACATCTCGGCCCCGGGTGCCATCATCACCGAAGCCACTGCCACACTCAACGGTCACCTTGAAGCGTACTGGGGCGAGGTCTGGCTGCGTAACGACTATTGTCTCATCCAGAACATCGATGAGAAAATCCCGGAGCCCGGCTCCCCATTCCGTTCGGGCAACAATGCCCGCGACCCTTGGTTCCGCCTGGTCGAGTCACGCCTGCTTGCCTTCCTGCTCCCTTGGCTTGCAGACCGGGAGGTGGCCGAAGAAGTGGCGCAGGAGGCGCTTATCCTCCTGTACCGTAACCGGGACAAGATCAGCAGCGGCGACAAAATTGTCCCTTGGCTTTTCGTCACCGCTCGCCGCCTTGCATTCAAGGTCGCTCGGAAATCCCGGCAGGCACCTGCCGCCTACGGTCTCGATCCGGCTGTCATCGACGAATTTGCGGATCATTGCCGCAGCCAGTTGGAGAGCCTCAGCCTCGGCCAACTCGCCTCAGTGCTCTCCTCGGTTCTCGCAACACTTGAATCTGAGGAAAGGGAGATCATCTCCCTCCGATATTTCTCAAACCTCAAACACGCCGAGATCGCCGAGGTCCTGGACATGCCAATCGGCAGCGTCGGGGTTAAACTTCGCAGGACGCTGGACAAACTGAAGGACCGCTTGACCGAGAAGGGCATCTCGCCGGAGTCATTCTGAAAGATGAAGCACACCGAGTCTGAACAAACCCCACCCATCGAGACGGCGCTTGAACACATCGGCGCTGCGGCACGGGAAAAGTCCGCCCCGCGGAGCTCGCTCTCACTTCGCGTCATGCAGCAGATCTCCGACGATTCGCGATCGCCCGGTGTTCGTTTTCTGGAATGGTTGTTGACGCGCCGCACATCAACCCTTGTGGCGGCCACAGTCGCTGTCGTTGCGATTGCCGTCACCTTCGAACTGACCGGCCAGCAGGAGGTCGGTCGCGTGACGGTCTCCGAGGGTGAAGCAACGGTTGTGGCAAAGAAGGAAGTCATTCAGTCACAGGCCGCCGACTGGGCCATTGGTAATCTCGATGGCGATCGGATCGTATTTTTTCTGGACGAGAAGAGCGCCATGACAGTCCAGACAGTGGACACTGTCGCCCTTTCGGAGGGGTCGGCATGGTTCGGAATCGAGCCAAACTCAGGCTATTTCCGGGTGGAACTCCCCGCCGCCGCCATCGTGGTCCACGGAACAAAATTTGCTGTGCGGACTAATCAGCAGGCCTCCTCCGTCTACCTCGTGGAAGGCTCCATTTCACTGGAGGTCGCGGAGGGAACGCAGACGTTGCAGCCTGGAATGGAGGCGGTCGTGAATCATGTTTCCGGTGAGGTCAAGATCACGACACACCATCAGGATCGCCCCCCAAAGTGGAGCGCTGACGTCTACGCTCGTTTCATGTCGGCTCACACCGCAGCCTATTTCCCTTCGGCGCGGAAGGGAAAGTGACCTTGTGACCCGAACCCACCGAACCCGCTGCGGCGGGCAATCCACCCAATCGGTTGGCTTCACGTTGATCGAACTGCTGGTGGTGGTCGCCATCATCGCGGTTTTGGCTGCCATCGCCGTCCCGAATTTTCTCGAGGCCCAGACTCGTTCGAAGGTCTCTGCCGCGAAAAACAACCTACGGGTCACGCGGGATGCCTGTGAGGTTTACGCGGTGGGCCACTCCAGCAATCCCCCCTCACGGGCACTTTTCCCGCCCGATCCCTTGGGCATCCTGGCCGACCACCAGCTGAGTCGACAGGCTCCATTTCCTACAGAGCCGATACATCGATCTATACGCCCGCAGACTCCAGCATTGTTCCGGTCTGCTTCTCGACCTCACCGCTGCTGTCCATCAACGGCGACCGGTTTCTGACCACCGGCTTCCCCGACACCGACTCCCTGCTTTACGGTTCGCTCGCGGACGATTCCCTCTTCAGGTTCGTCTCCATCGCCGATGTGAGTTTGAGCGGCGCCGCCGTCCTCCTCGACGAGACTGCTGTCGTGGTTTCACGGCCCACCGGATCGGGGAGCGTGGGGTCACTGGACCTGCCCCCGCTTGGCGCAAACTCAGTTCCTGCCTGGTGGCAGCTGTACTGATGCGCCCGTGACTTTTTCTCCACGCGAAGGTTGCGTCCGCGTGGAAAGCTCGTGATCCTCTCCGTGTCCATTATCCGGAGGCGTTGCCCGTGAAGATCACTGTCACTTCCCAGCCCATCGAACAAGTCTCGGCCCAAGCAGTTGTGGTGCTTCATGAATCAGGCGGTTTGTTGGCGGAGAGCAGCCATCCGGCCCTGGCGCGCCACTTCTCGACCTTCGTGCGCGACGTTGACTCGAAGACCTGTCGGCGGGAGTGGTTCTGCACGCTCGACAAGGATTCCGGCTGCCGCACGCACCATCTCCTGCTGGACAGCGTGACATTTTCCGCGGCGGCGCCGCTTGATGAACCACTCAAGATGACCGCGGCCCGGTGCGTGGCCCTTTGCCGCGAATACTCGCTCTCCAAAATTGCCTTCGTGGTGCATCACAAGGTCGCGGCACTGAAGGCAGCGGCGATCCTGGAAGGCATCCTCCTTGGCGATTTCCGCGACACGCGGTTCAAGGGGACGCATGAGAAGCGCCCCGACCTCACGTTGACGTTTGTGGTCCCTGCGGAACTGGAGAAGGAGGTACGGCTGGTCCTGGAAGCCCGTCGTAAAGTCGCCGTAGCACAAAACCACGCCCGCGCCCTCATCAACGCGCCCCACAATGTCCTCACCCCCGCGGTGCTCGTGGCGGAGGCCGTGACGGTGGCGCGCAAGGGTGGCATGAAGTCGACGGTGTTGAACGAAAAGCAGCTACGAGCCAAGGGCTACGAACTCACGTGGCAGGTCGGCCGTGGTAGTGAATATCCACCGAGGCAGGTGACCCTGGAGTACTCCCCCGCCAAGGTTGCCGTTCGTGATCACGTTGTGCTGGTGGGCAAAGGAATGACCTTTGACAGCGGCGGCCTTTGCCTGAAGGGGCGTGATTCCATCTACAAGATGAATGGCGACATGGGGGGCGCGGCGGCGGTGATCGGCGCCATGGAAGGGATTGCGGCCCTGAAGCTACCGGTCCGCGTTAGTGCCGTGATCGGCTCGGCGCACAACGCGGTGGACGGCGCGGCCTATTACCCCGGCTGCATTGTGAAGGCCCGAAACGGCAAGACCGTTCATATCGAAAATACGGATGCCGAAGGGCGACTCATCCTTGCGGATTGCTTCTCCCGCGCCGGTGAACTCAAGCCCGACATCATGATCGACCTGGCGACGCTGACGGGAGCTGCGGGTGCCGCGCTCGGATCAAGCTTTGGCGCGCTCTTCACCGATGACGAGGTCCTGCGCGGGCAGTTGCTTAAGGCAGGGGGGAACACCGGTGACGAACTTTGGCCGCTCCCCCTCGTGCGCGAGTACGAGACATCGCTCCGTCATCACTTGGCGGACCTGAACAACATGTCCAGCGACAAGTCAGGAGGCGGTGCCATCCACGCGGCCAACTTCCTCCGTCACTTCGTTCCCGAAGGCGTTCGATGGGCACATCTCGACATTGCGGGGGTGGCGCAGACGGATCGTCCGAAGCGCTACTTCAAGACGGGCGGCACCGGCTTCGGTGTGCGTCTCCTCGTCGAGTACCTGCGGTTGCTCATTGCGAAGGGCGGTTGATCAGGCAGCAGGCGCGTCGCGATAAACCGACAGCACCTTGGCTCTGGGCACGGCCGCCTGGATGATGCGCTCGATAGCGACCGCTTCCTCCAGCGTGATTGTCTTCAGTTGGATGGTTGGCACGGGTGCGTTGGGGTTATGATTCCCGCGCGCCTCGGGATACCACTGGCGCGGATAGGGACGACGCGGCGTGTTGAGGTGGATTTCATCCGGCTGAATCCGTGCCGCCAATTCGGCGATTCGCTCTGCCTCGGCCCTGTTGGTCGGCAGGAACATGCACTGGAGCGCGAGCGTCCCTGTATAGCCATCACTCCTGATCGCGGCGATGCCATCAATGATCGAGTCGACGGTAATACCGGGAGCGGGGCGATTCACTTTGCGAAGAGTCTCGTCGTCAGCTGCGTCCAGCTTGCAAGCGATGGTGGTGGCCTCGTACAGACGCTGGCGCGTGGCCGGATCCCCCAGCAGCGTCGAGTTCGTGAGGATCATCACGGGCTTGTTCCAGCGGCTGCGGATTGCGTGAATCACCTCGTGGATGTTCAGGGCCAGCGTGGGTTCTCCGCTTCCACTAAATGTTGCCACGTCGACCTGCGTCCAATCCACGCGCTCCAGGGCAGCAATGATCTCGCTCGTCGGCACGAAGATTCGCTGGTCGCCGGTGATGTCCTGGATGTGGCCGAGCTGACAGTAGACGCAGTTGAATGAGCAGGTTGATCGCTGGACGATCATGTCGATTCCGAGGGAGTTGCCAAAACGCCAAGAATGCACGGGACCATAAACGGGGGAAAGCTCGCTCATCACTTACGCTCCTTCGCACCGGATCGCGCCTTGTGGCGTCAGAATCCAATGCATGGGTACATCGTGCGGTTCGCGAGGAAGCGGGGCAACGGGAGCCTCCATGACCTGCCAGGGATGGCACACGCCGACGCGGACAGCGGGTTCGCCGATGCGCGCGAGCAGCCGATCGTAGTGTCCCTTGCCGCGTCCCAACCGGGTACCGAGACGATCGAAGGCCAGACCGGGCACAAGCACGACCTCGACCATCGTCGGGTCCACACGAAGGCAGTGTTGCGAGCTTGGCTCAAGAATGCCTTGATAGCCCGGCTCAAAGTCACTCCAGGCGGTGGCCTCCAAAAGCTCCACGGTCGCGCCGTCGCCCGCGACCTTGGGAAACAACAGCCGGGAGCCCCCCTGCCAGCACGCTTCAATCAGCGGAGCCATGTCGACCTCGCCGCCCCACGAGGTGAACGCGGCAAGAACCGCGCCCCGGCGGGCTATCCCGGAGGCGGCCAAAATTGTAGGTAGTGCGTCGCCGCTACCCCTCGGATCAGTACCCGACAGGCGCAGCCTGAGCTCCGCGCGGAGCCTTCGCTTTTCTTGAATCAACGTCGAACCGCTCAGATGAATGCCCTTACCTTGTCGACCAGCGCCTCGCGTGTGAAGGGCTTGGCGAGGAAGTTCGTGGTACTGACTGAGAGCCCCTTGCGAGTCAGGTCCTCATCGCTGGCTCCGCTAACGAAAAGTGCCGGCAAGTTTGGGCGCAGTCGTCTCATCTGCAGGTAGGCTTCCGGGCCGCTCTGTCGAGGCATCACGATGTCCAACACCACAAGGCTGAATCCTGTCGGATTCTGCTTGAACGCTGTGAATGCTGCCTCTCCGTTGTCGGCCTGAACCACGTTCAGACCTTCGCGCTGAAGCACATCGATGATGAAGCGACGAACAACCGGTTCGTCCTCTGCGACCAGAACGGTGGGCTTCGATACCGTCGGTCTTGCGATGCCCGCAGCGGTGGACTCCGCCGTATTGAGCGGGATGAAAACCCGGACCGTCGTGCCGAGTCGAGGGGTGCTGCTGATCTGAATCCCGCCCCCGTGGGACCGCACGATTCCCTGCACAGCCGCCATGCCGAGGCCCCGGCCCTGCGCCTTGGTGGTGAAGAAGGGATCGAGCACGCGGTTGAGTAGTTCCTCGCGAATGCCGCATCCATTATCCTCGATCTCGAGCAGGGCAAAATCCCCCTCGGTGGAGGCGGGAAGCTCCACGAGATTGGGGAGGTCCGCGGGGCGCAGCTGGGTCTTTCCGGTCTTGAGCGTGACCTTCCCTCCCGACTCGCTCAGGGATTCTGAGGCATTGGTGGCAAGGTTAAGGATCAACTGGCGAAACTGCGTCTGGTCGCCGCGGATCGGAAGCGGCTCGGAAGACAGGTCCAGAACCAGCTCGGCGCGGCGGGCGACTGCTGCCCGGAGAAGCTCCTGCGTTTCGCGAACAACCAGATTCAGCTCCAACGTGCGACTGAGGAATCGGCCGCGACCTGAGTAGGCCAGCAACTGGCGGGTAAGCTCGCGCATGCGAATCCCGGTGTCGCAGATCAACTCAACGGGCTCACGGGCCGGATGGCCCTCGGGAAGGTGATCGAGAGCCAGGCCTGCGTTCCCCAGCACTCCCACCAACAGGTTATTGAAGTCGTGCGAGATCCCCCCCGCCAGGACACCCAGGCTCTCCAGTTTCTGCGTCTGGAGCATTCGCATTTCCAACTCTCGGCGAGCCTTCTCCGCCTTCAACAGTTCCGTACCATCGGTAGCGATGCCGACCACGCCGATGATTTCTCCCGCTCGATTGCGAAGCGGCCTGACGGTGGCGTGGAATGACCGTCCCATGACGAGGGAATCGTAGGATGCCGTTTCGCCTGCCAGCGCCAGTTCGTGCCGACGAAGGATCGTCGTTGCCTCAGCTCCGACCAAGTAATCAGCCAGCCTCATTCCGACGACCTGTCCCGGGATCAGTCCGATCTCACGCAGCCCCGCTCCAGTGGAAGAGGTGAAGCGAAGATCGCGATCCGTCGTCCAAAGGATTGCCGGTACATCGTGCAGGAGAAGATGGAGTGTTGAGTCCTGGGCGCTCAGGGAATCCTCAAGCCGTAACCGGATCAGGCAATGAGCCACCATGTCGGCCAACGACTGGATCGGTTTCAAGTCCGAGGCTGAATAGCGGTCAGGCTCGTAGCTCTGGATGGACAGCATGCCGATGGGGTGCAGTTCGGGGTTCCGGATGGGAACGTACAGCAGGCTCTCTGTGTGGCGGTTGGGATTGCCAAACGTTGCGTGTGTGCGTGAACTGGCGACAATCTCGGCTCGGCTCGTCACGATGGGGCCGCTCTTGAGGGCATGAAGGAACACGGGGCTTGCCGGGCGCCTCTTGCCGAACTCCTCCGTCAGCTCGCTCCGTGAATCATCGACCAAATCGGCCAGATAGAGAAGAGTGGATTCCTCGGTCTCGCCGTTGCAAAGCGCCACAAAACAGGCATCCCAGCCGAGCAGGCGATCCGCTGCGAGAGCAACCTCGCGCGCAGCTTCCCCGGCGGTGTGTACGCCCATGAGTCTTCCGCCGAGTTCCACCAAGACCTCGGCTAGTGGCACTCGCTCATCATTTGTTTGAGAACGGTTCGATTCCAACTGTTGCCGACCAACTTTTCTTCGCGGGGATACAACCAACCGGACGATGTGTCCGAGAAACGGCTCCCTGCAAGGAAAATGATCGACTGTCATCGGACGTGCACAGTTAATCCTTTCATGTGGGCAATCCGGCAAACCTGCCGTCACCGGCGGTTCAGGGCACGTCCCATGGCTCCCCATCCGCGGAGCGACCAATGCAGAATCGCGCGGCGCCGTGCAAACCTTCGCCTTGACCATTCGGAGGGGATGCCGTGTTCTGAGCCTCTAAGAAGCCAAGGAATCCGGATAGGCAAGCCACTGATGATGCTCCAAACACAGAATCTCCCGAATGTCCGCCGATGGCGTCGCGTTGCCCCCTAGACCCTGTATGGCAACCGACCCGCTAACAATCGACACTCTGGAGAGAATGATCTCGTGACTCAGCCGTCCTTCGAAGAATTTGCCCAACAATCCCGCCTTGGCAACGTGGTCCCGGTCTTTCGGGAAATGCTCGCTGATTTGGAAACGCCTGTTTCTGTTTTCCGAAAGCTCCGCCGGAAGGATGGCCATGCTTTCCTTCTTGAGAGTGTCGAGGGAGGCGAGTCGCTCGGTCGCTGGTCCTTCATCGGTGTCGACCCCGCGGTCATCTTTCGCGTGAAGGGCGACACGCAGGAGATCATCAGCGAAGGCGAATCGCTCCAGCCTGAGGCGACCCCCATCGCAACGCTGCGCAAGTTGCTCGTGCGCTACAAGCCGGTACGGAACGAGAAGCTACCTCCTTTCACGGGCGGCGCCGTGGGCTACATGGGCTATGACACCGTCCGGTACTACGAACGGATTCCGGACACGAAGCCCGACCAGCTTGGTCTCCCCGACTGCCTTATCATGATCGCCGAGACATTCATCGCCTTCGACCATGTGCGCCATCGGATGCTCCTCGTGACGAACGCGCGGGTCGATGAGGGCGCCAATCTTGAGCAGGTTTACCGCGAAGCCCGCGAGCGTTTGAATGCGCTCAAGGTCCGCCTCAAGGCCCCGCAGCCCACTCCCGAGAGCGGGCCGGTACAGATTCCCGACTCGAACAACCTTTTCCCGGGCGCCGCGTCCATTCCCGGGTACTATCCGGTCGAGAAAGTTTACGATGCGCTGGACCTCAAGGTGCACTCCAATTTCAAGAAAGAGGAGTTCCTGGCTGTCGTCGATCGCAGCAAGGACTACATCACCGCCGGCGACATCTTTCAGGTGGTGCTCAGTCAGCGCTTCGCCGCAGAGATCACCTGCGACCCATTCGACATCTACCGTGCCCTGCGTGCGCTGAATCCCTCTCCGTACATGTTCTATCTCCAGTGCGGCGACGAGTTCCAACTCGCGGGAAGCTCTCCCGAGATTCTTTCCAAGCTGGACGCCCAGGGAACCGTCACGGTCCGTCCCATTGCAGGAACGCGTCCGCGCGGACGCACACCCGAGGAGGATCACGAACTCGAGCGCGATCTGTTGGCGGACGACAAGGAGCGGGCCGAGCATGTGATGCTGGTCGACCTCGGTCGCAACGACGTGGGTCGTGTGTCGAAGTATGCCTCCGTGCGCGTCACTGACTTTATGACCGTCGAGCGATACTCCCACGTCATGCACATTGTCAGCAATGTGGAGGGGCAGATTGCTCCCGGCAAGGATGGGCTGGATGTGCTCGCCGCAACGTTCCCCGCAGGAACGCTGACCGGTGCGCCAAAGATCCGCGCCATGGAGATCATCGACGAACTGGAGCGCTCGCGCCGTGGAGCCTACGGCGGAACGATCGTCTATCTCGGCTTCAACGGTGTCATGGATTCCTGCATCACGATTCGCACCGCCGTCATCAAGGACGGCCGCGTCTTTGTGCAGGCTGGCGGCGGGCTCGTGGCCGACAGCAAGCCCGAGGCTGAGTACATGGAAACTGTCAACAAGTCGATGGCGGTGCTGCGCGCCGTCGATCTGGCAGAGCGCGGTCTGGACTGACGGGGGCCGGGATTCCCGGCCTACCGCTTCTTCAGGATCCGTGCCTTCAGTTCTTCCGCCCTGTTATCGTTCTTGTTCCAGTCCTTCCGATAAAGCGGACAGGGGTTCTTGGGGTGGTGATGTTTGTCATGGTGCTGACAGAGGCACTGACTGGCTTTCTGCCCAGGCGCGTAATACGCGCAATCACGGAGAACACATTCGCAGGGAAACGGCATGATTAACCGAGGCTCCCCACAGGGGCCGGGTCGGGCGACATCAACTGGCGGACGGGCTCGGGAACGGCGGCCTGATGGGCGGGGTCGTAGAGGTGGCACGCCACCTTGACGCCGGGGGTCACTTCCCGCAGCTCCGGGTAGTGCTTGTCGCAGGGCCCAAAACGCATCGGACAGCGCGGGTGGAAATGACAGCCTTGGGGCGGGTTGACTGGCGAGGGCACGTCACCCTCCAGCACGATGCGCTTGCGACGATTATCCTTCTCGATCTCGGGGACCGCGCTCAGGAGGGCCTTGGTGTACGGGTGACGGGAATTCCCCATGATCGCCCGCGTGGGACCAACCTCCACGATCTTGCCGAGGTACATCACGGCGACGCGGTGGCAAAGATGCCCCACCACGGAAAGATCGTGGCTGATGAAGAGGAACGACAGGCCCATGTCGCGCTGGAGGTCCTCCAGCAGGTTGATGACCTGGGCCTGAATCGACACGTCGAGCGCCGAGACCGGTTCGTCCGCAATGATGATATCAGGCTCCACCGCCAGGGCGCGGGCGATGCCGATGCGCTGGCGCTGACCACCGGAGAACTCGTGGGGGAAACGACGCGCGGCTTCGCGCGACAGGCCGACCTGCTCCAGTAGCTTCTCCACGCGGTTGCGACGTGCTTCGCCGCGAGGCGCGAGGTTGTGGATGGCAAGGGCCTCGCCCACGATGGATCCAACGGTCATGCGAGGATTCAGCGAGCTGAAGGGGTCCTGAAAAATCATCTGAATGCGGCGCCGCCAAGGCATCCATTCGCGATTGCTGAGCGTTGCCAGATTTGGGCTGTCACCGAGCCGCACATCGCCGGAGGTCGGTTCCACCAGCTTGAGGATCAGCCGTCCCGCCGTCGTCTTCCCACAGCCCGACTCGCCCACCAGGCCAAGGGTCTCCCCTTTGCACAGGTCGAGATCGATGCCATCGACTGCCTTGACGTGCCCCTTCACCGCGCCCAGGAGGCCCGATTTAATCGGGAAGTGCTTCTTAAGTTCCCGTACAGTCAGAATCTTTTCTGTCGATGGTTCCCGCCGTTCGCTCACGGTACGGGGCCTCCCTGCCGTGCAAATGCCCTGTCAGATTTACACAGGTGACAGGAGCCGGGCGGGAGTGTCAAAAGCTATCCGCCCCTCTGGACAATCGGTGGCAGTTTGGTTCGAAGCTTCGGGAAGAACTCTCCGAAATCTGCCGTGAGGTCCGCGTCCAGCCGATCCAGTTCCTCGATTGCGGCAGCCAGGGGGGTGGGACGCGCCATCCGCGCTGCCATCCGCTCCAGCGAAATCGCGACACCATCACGGGTCGCATAGCGCGCGAAGAACACTCCGCTCCGGATCCGTTCGGCGATGGGGGCAAAGCTGGCCGGCAGCCAAGGCATGGCTTCCTCGAGACAATCCGCGACGCAGCTTGTATGTTCGGCGAACGACACCGCGCTCCACTGGTCCCAGTCGCGGGCCAACACATGATCGTAGAACACGTCGGTCAAAACACCGCCAAAGCGACGATAGGGAGCGGCGAAGCGCGCGCAGGTGCGACGGAAGACCAAGTGCTCGTCAGTCTCGCGGTCGACCAGCCGGTGATAGCGGATGCCCTCCTGAAGGCGCTCCGGCAGAGCCACCAGCGCGGCCTTACCCTTGACCGCATCCGCCACCAGATTCCCAGCGAGGAACAGCGGATCCGTCGTGCCTGCTAGAAGACTGTGGGCGAGGTAGTTCATGGGGGGATTCTTTCCGCGCCCTTCCCCCGATGCAAACAATGAGTGGTTCAGATTGTCGTAATTTCTTGCCATGGTGCGCGGAAGGGGGGTACCCGACCTCGGAAAGGGTGCAGTGGGACCCGCACTTTCGAGGAGCAGCATGAAGCTTTTTCGCGGCGATAGCGATAACGTGATCGGCGATCACCCCGAGCTTTTCTCCGAGCCCGAGGCTTCGTCGCGTGCGTCGCGGAAGACTCCGGCGAAAGTGGTGGAGGTCACCCCACCCAGCAAGGGGAAGGCCGTGGCGCCGCTCCCCCGCTGGAAGTCCCGCCTGTTCCGTGGCATCGCCTGGACTGGCATCGTTGCGATCATGGTTCCCATCGGCGCCGGTGGAGCGGCCGTGGGCGCGCTGGCCGCGTGGCTGGAGGTCGCCCCCAACATGGCGGAGTTCGATGCCTACAATCCACCGCAGGCCACCACGATCCAGGATCGCTCGGGAAAACCGGTCTCCGCACTGTTCGAGGAACGTCGCTTCGTGCTGTCGATCAGCGAGATGAACAAGCGCCTGCCTGAGGCCTTCATCGCCGTGGAGGACGAGCGATTCCACCATCACATCGGCGTGGATCCCTACGGCATTATGCGGGCCATGGCGATCAACGCGACGCGCGGGCGCATGTCGCAGGGCGCCTCGACCATCACGCAGCAGACTGCACGCAACCTGTTGGCGAAGATCGGCACGCAGCGCACGACCTCGCGAAAGCTGAATGAGATGATGGCGTCACTGGTCATGGAGCATCGCTACTCCAAGGACCAGATCCTGGAGGTGTACCTGAACCAGATCTATCTGGGGAGCGGCACCTATGGCGTACAGGCGGCGGCGCAGGCGTACTTCGGCAAGTCGGCCTCGGAGCTTTCCATCGCCGAATGCGCGACGCTGGCGGGTCTTCCGCAGGCGCCCGAACGCTTCTCGCCGCTCAACAACCCGGACCTGACCCTGAAGCGCCGCAACTTGGTGCTCTACCGCATGGTGGAGACCGGGGCCATTGACGACGCCGAGTACAACAAGGCGGTCACAGACGAGTTGGCGCTCGACCCGCGACGTGTCTCACCGGGACGTGCCGCCTACTTTGTCGACACCGTTCGCCGCGCCATTTCACGGCACCCGAACCTGGGCGAAGATAGCCTCCGCTCCGCGGGCTGGCAGATTCGCACCACGATGGATTCGGCGGTGCAGGAACTGGCCGAGCGCACCTTGCGCGAAGGACTTGACCGCGAGGAGCAGCGCTGGGTCGACGGTCGCCAGGAGCGCTATCTCGAGTACGTGAAAGACCCGGAGTCGGCGGCGGCCCCCAAGCCGGGCCAGTACCGCATGGGCGCCGTGTCGCGCTTCTTCGGCAAGTCGCTTGTCATCACCCTCCCGGGTGGTTGGCACGGCGATGTGGCGATTCCCACAGCGACCGCGCACCTTTTCAAGGAGGGCGAGAACCTCGCGAAGGGCGACGGCGTGGACATGATCGTCACCGAGGTGGACGCCGCGCGCGGCCTTTTCAAGGCGCGCCTCCTCCCCCAGCAGCGGCTCCAGGGAGCACTCGTCTCGCTAGATCCCCGCAGCGGTGAGGTGCGAGCCATCGTGGGCGGTCGCTCCTACGTGGATGCGGAGAACAACGGCTTCTTCAACCGCGCCACGCAGGCCCGGCGTCAGGCGGGATCGACCCTCAAGCCATTCTTCTACGCCGCGGGTCTTGAGGACGGCATGCTCCCGACGAGCACCGTCAGCGACACGCGCATCGAGTTCGGTGACGGTTACGCGCCCAAGAATTACGACAAGCGATTCTTCGGCACGGTGACGGTGCAGTATGCGCTGGAGCACAGCCGCAACGTGCCGATGTTCCGCGTGGTGCAGCAAGTAGGCCTCAAGCGCGCGCTGGAGTTCCTGCGTCCCTTCCAGCGTACCGGTGACACGCCGTGGGAACTCCCCATGGAATGGCCCGTCGTGCTGGGCACCGTCTCGGTCACGCCCTACGAACTCGCCGCTGCCTATCAGCCGCTCGCAAATGGCGGTCTGGCGAACGGTCCGCGCATCGTCGAAGGAATCTGGAACGATGGGCAGCGCGAGGCACCCCTTCCCGACGACATGGCTCCGCGCCAGTTGCTGGGCACCGTGGAGGCGGCCCGCCTCCTCCAGATGATGATCGGCGTCATCGGACATGGCACCGGTGCCTCGCTCCGCGATCACCTGCCCGTGGAAATGGTTGATCGCGTCGCGGGTAAGTCGGGCACGACGGACGACAATCGCGACGCCTGGTTCGCGGGGTTCACGCCCTGGGAGGTCGTGGTGGTATGGATCGGTTTCGACGCCCCGGTTCCGCTCGCCAAGGAGCAAACCGGTGGCAAGTCGGCGGGTGTGATCTGGGCCGACTTCCTGGCTGGCGCCTGGGAGCTGAAGACGGCGGAAGAGAAGCTTCGCCAGTGGGAGTTGCCCGACGGCATGACCTTCGCCCAAACCGGCGAGTACCGCGGCGCGCCCATTTGGCGGCTCGCCCATCAGAACGAAGCCCCGGCTCCCGAGACGATCATCGAGGAACCGGCGAATCCAGTCATCGACGATTCAGGCGAGTCTCCCGAAACAGGCGACAACCCCACCGCAGAATCCGCGGTAGCGGAACCGGACCCGCTGGCGCTGGCGAACTGAACTCACCCATCACATTTCTTCCATTGCCTTCCTCAGCGGCGAAAGAAACGGTGTCGCCGCGCGTTCGAGCGCACCTTCAAGGAGACACGAATGAGAAAGATCGCTCGCCAGACCTCGATGCTGGCATTGTTCACGGGCTCCGCCCTGTTGATGGCTAGCGCAGCCTCGGCCACCATTGGCCAGGCGGCAGGACTCCTACCTGGCGACACCGACGTCGTATTGGCATTCAGCCTCAAGTCGATGGAGAACAGCGAGAGCGTCATGTCAGCGGTGACCCGCGCCGAGGTCGAGGCTGCTGCCACGGAAAAGCTCAAACAGGAGGGGCTCGCCAAGCCCTACGAGAATGCCGCCGAGGCCGGTGGGCGCGTGGCGTTCACGGGATCGACCACATCGACCCGAACCGATTTCATGGCCATTGGGCTGGATATGGATTTGGAGAACCCGGGCGCTGAGCCGGCCGTCAAGGTCGTGCTGGTGGGAGATTATGGTACCGATACCACCGCCGCGCTAGCCCCGCTGGGCGCCAAGGCGGGTTCCACCGCAACCACCATCGATTTCCCGAGTGCGACGGAAGGCAAGACGATCACCGGTTCGGCTCCGAAGCAGGAACTGATGGTCTTCTCAGATGACCCGGCCTGGGCCGCGGACGTGATGAGCACGGTCACGGCCAAGACGAACCTGACCGCTGAGGGCTCCGCTTTCAATGCGCTCGCCGCAACGCTGGCTGGACGCAGTCCCGATGCCCTCGTCTTCGTCCCTGGCAAGCTGCTTCAGGGAACTGTCGGCGCAGACCCACAGGTGCAGGCGATGGCGGCTCCGATGCTCAAGGCCGAGGGGATCCTCGTTGCCCTGCTCCCGGGCGCCGAACCGTCCGTTGAAATCACCGCCAGCTTCGCCACCGCGGAAGATGCAACCCTCGGTAAGCAGTGGGCCGATAGCATGCTGCAGTTGCTAAAGATGCAGGCCGCCGGTGCCGCCGCCCAGATCACCGACCCGGCGCAGAAGGCTCAGCTTGATGAGCAGATGGCACAGGTCAACGCGATCACTGTCGGTGCGGCCGACAAGCTGATGACCCTCAAGGCACCCATCAAGAACCTTCCCCCCAAGGAAGAAATCCGCGCCCAGATCATGGACTCGATCACCAACTCCATCGAAGGCGGCACCCCCGGCGCCGGGCTAATGATGGGACCGGGCATGTAAGCTTTCCCCGCAAGATCGACTCCCTCTGCGGGATGGTCGCCCAAGCGATCATCCCGCTTTTTTTTGATCACTTTGAAACGGCGGCTCCCATTCGCAATCCCCAACCATTGACCAGCCCTCATGCCACCTGCCACCGTCTTTCTAGCGACGCGGCATGGTTTAATGTGGGTCGACGGAAGGGTGTGTCTATACAATGCATGACATGATGCTGGTGCTTGCCTCCGGGAGTGCGGACGTCGGGGTCTTGGGCGACTTGCTTAAGCTCTTTGCGCTCGCGCTTGTGGTGACGTTTGCCTGCGACCGGTTTCGCGTCCCGACGATCGTGGGATTTTTGCTGACGGGGGTTCTCGCGGGACCGGGAGCGTTGGGTTTGGTGTCCGACTCGGCCACTGTGGAAACGATGGCGGAGGTGGGGATCATTCTTCTGCTCTTCACCGTTGGTATCGAGTTTTCCCTGAAGACCCTTCTGAAGATAAAGCTGCCATTTTTCGGGGGCGGCACCGCGCAGTTCATTCTGACGTCGCTCGCGATTGTGGGAATCGCCAGTGTGCTCGGCTTCTCCTTGAATCAGGCAATTTTCATTTCCTTCCTCGGGTCGCTGAGTTGCACCTCCATTGGACTCAAGATGCTGCAACAGCGCGCCGAGTCGGATGCGCCGCACGGGCGTCTCGCCGTGGGGATTCTGTTGTTCCAGGACTTTCTCGTGGTGGCGCTGGTGCTGCTGGTGCCGCTTCTTGCAGGACACCAGCATGCAGCCGATCCCGAGCACCGAGTCAGCATCCTTGAGTTGCTGGGGCGCATCGTTGGTCTGCTCGTGGTGGTTGTTGTGAGCGCGCGCTACCTGGTCCCATGGATGTTCTTTCGCATCGCAGCGATCCGCGACCGTGAAGTCTTTCTCATGTCGGTGCTGGTTGTTGGGCTGGCTGTCGCCGCTCTGACAGCCAGCGTTGGATTGTCGCTGGCGCTCGGTGCGTTCCTCGCCGGCCTCATCATTTCCGAATCGGAGTACAGCCATCGGGCGCTGGGGAGCATCCTCCCTTTTCGCGACGTGTTCATCAGCCTGTTCTTCATCTCCATTGGAATGTTGCTGGACCCACACGTGGTGCTTGCCTCGCCCGTGAAGGTGCTGTTGGTCACGGCGGCACTGGTGCTCCTCAAGATCCTCTGTGCAGCGGCCGCGGTGGCGATCCTGCAGTACCCCCTGCGGGTCGCTCTGCTGGCGAGCTTCGCGCTGAGCGGAATCGGCGAGTTCAGCTTTGTTCTCGCGAAGAGCGGGCTGGAGAGTGGCCTCATCAGCGAGGACTTCTTCCAGATGTTCCTGGCGACGTCAGTGCTGTCGCTGCTCGTCTCGCCGTTTATCATCACGGCTGGCCCCGCCATCACGGCGGCGCTTGGCCTGACAAGGCACGATGTGACCACCTTCGGTAAGCGGGAATCCGAGGCGCTGGCGGAGTGCGGCCTCACGGACCACCTCATCATCGTGGGCTTTGGTCCCGTCGGTCGATACAGCGCACGAGCCGCCGCCGCCGCCGGGATCCCCTACCTCATCATCGAGATGAACCCGCAAACCGTCCGTATTGAGCGAGCCAACGGGGAGCCGATTTACTACGGCGATGCGTCCCAGGACGTGGTTCTGGAGTCCGCCGGCATCGAACGGGCGCGGGTTCTTCTTGTCGTCATCGCCGATCCGGCGGGGAGTCGCCAGATTGTCCAGGCGGCCCGCATCATCTCCCCCACCATCAAGATCGTGGCACGCACGCGCTTTCAGTCGGAAATCCAGCCGCTGCGCGATCTGGGCGCCGACGAGGTGATTCCGGAGGAACTGGAGACCGCCATCGAACTGCTTTCGCGCGTCCTGAAGACATACCATGTCCCTCTGGAGCAGGTCGACATGACTGCGCGACAGGTGCGTGCGGACGGCTATCGTCTGCTGACGGAGAAGGGTCTGGAGACCCAGCGAATCCACGGGATTCAAAACTACCTGGCGGACGTCGACATTGCGATCATCCGGGTGAAGGATCGTCCCGCCATGTCGGGCCAGAGCCTGGCCAAGATGGAACTTCGGACGCGCCACGGAGTTACGGTGGTTGCCATTCGACGGAGCGGGGAAACGATCCTCAATCCCGATCCCCTCGAGCCGCTTGACGCGAACGACGAGTTGATCGTCGTGGGTCAGCCAGAGCATCTCTCAACGATGACACGCAAGGTGACGGCCGCGGATCTTATTCCGACTGTGACGGAGCGGGGATGACTGCTTCCCCTTGATCGAGCCGCAGGTCCTTTACGGCTGCCTCGAAGGAGTCATGGGTCCGATGGTTCTCAGGACGGCCGGGCCCCCTCGGCGCCAGCGGCTCGACGCGATTCAGTCCCGAATCGCGGACCGTCCAGGTCTCCTTCTTCTCCTGCCGGGCGAGCGTCTTCAACTGGTCGACGATGCGGTCGTAGGTGCTCAGGAACCGGTGAATCATTAGGACCGTAGTGGCGTTCCCCCGACCTGAGTTGAGCCACTGGCCGATGCTCTCCTTCAGTTGCTTGGCGTGGAAGCGATAACGCTCACGTTGCTCGAGGGCCCGGGTGGCGTGGATGCGCGCGCCCTCTTCCGTCGGGTCAATGGCGTCTCGCGCCTGGTCCAACATCTCGCAGATCAGCTGGCTCATGGCCAGCAGGTGGCGCATGTGCTCGTCCTCGAACCAGACGTTGTTCTTCACCTTCTGGCGCGAGAGCCACGCGATTCCCTCGACGTGGTCGCCGATGCGTTCCACGGCGCTTGAGGCGACCACAAGCCGTTGTAGCATGACGGTGCGCGAGGGCTCCAAACTTCGCAGGGCGATTTTGGCGATGTAGTCGCTGATGCGGCGCTTGATGACATCGACCGCGGCTTCCTGCGACGCGATGCTACCGAACTTGCGCGAGTCGAGCGTCACCAATCCATCCAGGGTGGCGCGCAGCATCTGGTTCACGATACCGGCTTGGCGGCGGAGTTCGCGGACAACCGCGAGAATCGCGTCCTCGGGCATGGAGAGGAGTCGCGGATCGAGATGAGAGCCTTCCTCCTCACGATCGCCCATCCATGCGGTTGCCTTTCGCAGTCCCTTCTCCAGCAGCGGTGTAAACGGAAGGAGCAACGCGACGTTGATGACCTGCTTGGCCGTGTTAAAGTTGGCGATCTGGCGAGTGATGTCTCCCGTCAACCGCGGCATCAGCCAATCATAGAAGGGCAGCATCGCCACGGCGATCACGCCGCCGACCACGTTGAACACCACATGGGAAATGGCCGCACGCCATGCCCCCGGCGTACCGCCCGGCGCTGCGAAGAGGGTCATGCTACACGTGCCGACGTGGGCACCGAGGATGAACGGCACCGCCATGCGGTAGTCGGCCACAACGCCGATGGCGCTCAGTGAGAACAGCAGGGAAACGATGACGCCGCTACTTTGGAACAACACGGTAAGGAGCGCACCCGCGATGAACGCCTGCATGAAACCAGTCCACGAGTGCGTGTCCATCAGGGCGACCAGATCGCGAAGGGTGTTCCCCTGAGCGAGCGGCGCGAACGCCAGCTTGATGGTCTCAAGCCCCAGGAAAAGCATCCCGAAGCCGATCACGATAAGGCTGATGTCCTTGAGCATCTGGGTGGTGGCGAGTCGTCGCAGCAGCATCCCCAGGGCAATGACCAAGAAGCAGTGCTTGCCGACATTGAATGCGACAATCTGCATCGAGAGCGTGGTGCCGATGTTCGCGCCGAAGACCAGAGGAATGGCTTGGGCCAGCGAGACAACGCCGGCGTTGACGAATCCCAGCACGATGACCGTCGCGGGGCCGCTGTGCACGAGTGTCGACGCCAGTGCTCCGACGCCGGCGCCCTTCAGGCGACTTCCAGCAACGTTGGATAGCAGGGCCTGCACGCGCGGTCCAGCCGTGCGATTCATCCCGTCACCAAGCAACTCCATGCCCAACAGGAAGAGGGCAATTCCGCCGAGCAGGATCGGAATCGCTGTCATCCACACTGCACTCATCCACTTGCCTCCGTCCGCATGCAAACGCACACCGGACAGACCAGTCTTGGGATACCGCTCCGCCGTGCAAGCTAAACCTTCCTGTCCGGGGGATTTGTCACCAGATTTTGGACGGCAGTGGAGACCTCGCCACACCGTTTGCTCCAACGCAGCATTCAGCAAGCCAGTCCCCCCTTGCATCGCCCGGGCGAACGGCCAAGGTTTTCCCCGGAGAAGGAGTGCAACCGCCCGCATGGACCAGTCCCGAGCTCTGACCGACTCAGCGCCCGTCCCGGCAGACTTGCCGGAAGACATGCATGCTTCCTACAAACCTCGCTCGGTGATTCCCATCCCCAGCCTTGAGAGCGACAGTTCTTCTGCACTGCGGCAGAAGATGGATTCGCAGCAGCTGGCCCTTTGGAGGACAGCCTACGGCGATGGGCACGCCTCTTCACCGCCATCGGTCGACGCACCTCCGGCTGATTCAGCCCAAAGGCCGGCCATCGTCCTGCATCGCCTGATCGGAAAAGGTGGCTTTGGGGAGGTCTGGGAAGCCACCCAGAGCTCCTTGGGCCGCGTGATTGCCGTCAAGCGCATGAAGGAGGACCTCTTCAGCGACACGGTCGTGAGCGACTCCACGGCCCAGCAGGTGGAATTGAGCTTTCGCCAGGAGGCGCTGACCTCTGCCAACCTCGATCACCCGAACATCGTGCCACTACACGATCTCGGGCGCGACGAGAAGGGCCGTGCCATGCTCTCCATGAAGCTGGTACGGGGGCGTCCCTGGGACGCGGTGATTGAAGAGGACCGCAGTCAGTTGGATCCGGTCAGCTTCCTGTCAAAGCATCTTCAGATCCTGATCCAGATGGCGCAGGCGGTGGGTTTTGCCCACTCGCGCGGCATCGTTCACCGTGATCTCAAGCCCGGTCAGGTCATGGTCGGGGACTTCGGCGAAGTTCTCCTCATGGACTGGGGACTTGCGGTCGTCTATGACAAGGAAAAGGCCCGTATAGACGGATCGACCTTTTTGGACTCGGGTCTGGCCCCGACACTTGATGTCGCGACGAATCCGGCGGGCACCATTGTCTATATGGCGCCGGAACAGACGGACAGGACCGCGGAGCGCATCGGCCCGTGGACAGATGTCTATCTCCTGGGTGGTACGCTGTACACGCTCCTGACCAACACGGTGCCCCACAAAGGTTCGGGTAATGTGGCCGCCTTCTACAAGGCGATGTCAGGCAACGTCGAACCCCCGAGCCGCCGCGCTCCCAAGGCGTATATCCCTGAGGAGCTGGAGGAACTTTGCGGCTGGGCCATGCACCCGGACATCGACAAGCGCCTGAGCTGCGCCCGCACCTTCATTCGCGAGGTTCAGTCCTACCTGAACGGTGCCTCGCGGCGCTCCGAGGCCCTTGAGCTTCTTGAGCAGGCGGAGGAGCTCTACCTATCCGCTGTCAGCTATGAGAGCTACGGTCGCGCGGCAATGACTGTCGAACGTGCCGGCAAGCTGTGGCCCGAGAACGGACAAATCTTCGAACTCCAGCAGCGAATCGTCGTTTCCTTCGCAGAGATGGCACTGCGCAACGAGGACCTGATACTCGCACGAATCCAGTCCCAGCGCATCGCTGACACGGAAACCCGCGACCGAATCACCGCCCGCGTCGACCGCATGGAGGCTGAGGCCCACGACGCCAACCGGAAGAAGAACTTCTTCCGTCGTGTCAGCCTGCTTTCCGTTGTGGTCATGATCCTGAGCCTCGGCGTCCACTACGCCTTCGTGGTCAGCGCCCGTGAGGAGCTCGAGACCGCCAACAGCAAGCTCAAGGGCAGCCTCACGGATCTGGCCTCCAAGGAGCGTGAAGTGGCGCGGTCCAACGAGGCTCTGGAGAAGCTCAACGCCGAGTCGCTTGCCGCCCGCGCGCGGGCCGAGGAACTGGTCTCATTCTTGGCGATGGACCTTAGCACCGAGCTTTCCAACCTGGGCAGGACCCGGCTCATTGAACGCGTCGCCCAGCCACTGGTGCAATACTACCGCGAAATGGGTCCCGACGCCGTTGAGGACACCCATTCGCAGCGCAATCGCGTCAACGCGCTTCTGCTGGAGGCAATGCTCGATCGACTTAACTCACGACCGACCGAAGCACTCGGCAAACTCGCTGAGGCTGAGGAACGAATCGCGCAGCTCGTCGTGGGAGATCCGCTGAATCCCGAGTACATGAGCCTGCTGGCCCGCCTGAAGGACAACGAGGCCAAGGCACGGGAACTCGCAGGCGAAACGGACGGGGCACTGGCCGCCGCCAGCAGCGCTGTCGAGGCGAGTGAGGTTGCATCGAGTTCCACCGGCGGTCAGCCCGAGTCACAGCTTCTACTCGCCGAAAGCTATCGGTTGCAGGGGTACCTTCTCTTCCTTTCCGGACAGGCTGATGCCGCCGGACTCCCCTACGATAACGCCGAGGAGATATACAGAAAACTCCTGGCCGATTCACAACAGCAGGCGGATTCAAACCCGTTCCACCAGCGGGCCACCATCGGGCTCGCCCAGTTGCTCACCTATCGAAGCCTGCGGCAGTGGGAGATCGGCGACGCGAAACTGGGCTACGAGTTGACCCAGAAGGCGGCGGTTCTCCGCATGGAGGCACTCAAGCGCGAACCCTGGAATCTGACGATTCGAGAAGCTCAATCTGAGGGGAACCTCTATGCTGCCCTGATGGCCTACGACATCGGCGACTTTGAAAGGGCCCGTGAGGATTTGCGGAGTGCAAAGATCGCCGCTGATGAGGTCGCCCGGATGGACGGCAGCACCATTCGCCGCGAGATCGAAGGGGGATACACCTCCGCGCTTCTGGCGCTCGTGGAATGGCGTCGACGCAATGTGGCGGAGGCGCTCCGTCTTGCCGATGACGCGGTCCAGCAGGTGGCGACACCCCCGGGGCAACCCCCAACTCCCGCCCTGGAACTTGCCCAGGCTCTGATCTTCACCATTCAGGGACTTGTTTGCAGCGAGAAGTCTGCCCAGGGCCGTCATGCGCTTGAGAAAGCCGTCGCGATCTACGGGCGCCGGATCGGTCCGCTCGAGTCGGCGGCCTCTCACCACGTCCACTGGTATGGCGTCGCGTTGGTCCTCACGCAGGACGCAAAGGCGCCAGAAGTGCTGCGGTTCCTCAGCGAGCGCAAGGTTCGCCGCCGGGAAATCTACGAAGCGGCGCTGAGGGCTGGCTTTGTCGAGCCGTCAGATGACTTTTCCCTCAAGATCAAGTCACCCGCGCCCAAGTAGCCTGCGCCGATCATTTTGTCCTCGCCGTCGATCAGGGTTTCCCCTAGTTTCTCTTTCGATTCTCAGAGAACGAACGCACCGGGTGCGTGAACCACGGAGGCCGAATGGCAGACCGGATGAAGTCCGATGAGGTGGACACCACAAGTGGCCTGTTCCTTCGCGGGGCGGGTGACGCCGTCAGGGACGTTTTCACAATCGTCTACGTGGACCTGGCGGGGCTCGGTCGTGCCGCCGAGACCCTCGATCGCCAAGTCCTCATGGAGGTTTCCACCGCCGCCAAGAAGGCCATTCGCGCTGCCCAAAGTCCCTTCGGTGGTACGGAATTTGACAAGTCGGCGGGCATCGGTGTGATCTTCCAGCGGCCCATCGATGCGGTTGGGTACTCGCTCTCCCTTCTGGACGCCCTTGGCAAACTCCAGGATCGCTTCAAGGTGCCGCTGCTTCCACGCATTGGGATCGACTTCGGTCAGGTGGAGGTCCAGGGCCTGGACGAAGCCCGCAACACGCGATCTGCCACAACACTCCACGTACACGGCGAACCGCTCCAGACAGCAGCGGCATTGATGCGCAAGGCCGAGGTTGGCCATGCTCTGCTGAGTCGCGCTGCCTTCGACCTTGCTAAGTCCACCGCCACGGCCAACGAAACGATCCCCCCGGGAACACGATGGATCCGCCACGGTCGTTCCCCGCTCGGCAAGCTACCCCAGCCGGTCGATATTTGCGAAGTTGCCCCGGCCGCACCCAATGCAGGCAAGCCCGAGGCCGCGGGACAGACGATGCTGATGGCGTTCGAATTCGGCGCCTCGCAACTGGTCTCGTCACTTGGCTCCGGCCCGAAGCGCTCCCTGACGAGCGCAGAGGTTGGCTCTCGGACCGCGGCTGGTCTCCCGGCTCTCGGCCGCGCCGAGGAACTGCTCGGCACGAGCTTGGGGAACTTTCGCATCGAAGGACTCAAGTCGGGTGACCAAGGGCGCTGGTCCTATGTGGCCCACGATGTGGAACTGCGGCGCGACGTCCACCTGCGCGTCCTGCCGCCGGACGACGCAAAGGACCATCTGATTCGAAGCCGCTTCCTTCGTGAAGGCATGGCTTCCATGTTCCTTCAGCACCCCAACCTAGCTGCCGGCTACGAGTCCGGTCGCAAAGACGGACTGCACTTCCTGGCGGGCGAATTGGTGCGCGGCGTCACGCTGCGCGAGATGGTCGAGGTGGCCGGCTCGCTCGATCCCAAGCTGACACTTGGCTATGCGATCCAGGTGGCGCGTGCCCTTTGCGCTGTTCACGCGGGGGGGATCATCCACCGTGATATCCAGCCGGATTCGCTCATCGCCACCCAGCAGGGGGTGGTGAAGATCCAGAGCTTTGCCCTGGCGAAGGTGCGTGACACCGGTGATCTGCCGGGCGCGGCCAAGCGCTCGGGCGACGACGCGCCCATTGGAGGGTTGATGGCGGAGAACCTGACCGCCATGAATACGGCCCTCGGGAATCCCGAGTTCAGCGCGCCGGAGCAATTGATCAGCGCCGCGGACGTGGATTACCGCGCCGATCAATATTCGCTCGGCTGCCTGATCGTCTTCCTGCTGACCGGCGAACCACCGGTAAAGGGAACAAGCGCCTTCGAGGTGCGTGCCCGTGTCGGTTCGGGCGTCAAGGCACCGCTCAAGGGAGTGGAGTCCGTCCCCCCAGGACTTGAGTCCGTGGTGCTGAAGTTGCTCGCACGCGACCCCGAGGCCCGATTCAAGGAGATGGGTGAAGTTCTTGAGGCCCTTGAGAAGATTCAGGGAGTCCGGCCGGTTACCGTCGCTGGAGCCAAGGGCGCACCCTCCGCTGCTCCGGTGGCCAGTGCATCGCCCCAGAGCCCCCTCGCGCAGGCCGCCCACGAGTACAATACTGCCAGTTGGCGTCGTCTGCGCATCATCGGTGTCTTTGGCCTGCTGGCGCTGCTGATCGCCGGTGGCGTCGTGATCGGCGTGGCCCAGGACTTCCCCGTGGGCATGGGGTTGCTCGGGTTGGCCTTCCTCGCCCCTGCATTCCACCTGCTGCTGGATGGACTGTTCTTCCACAATCCGCTGTTCAGACGCTTCATTCGACTGTTCGCTCATCCGTCACCGCTCGGCATCGCAATCGGTGTCGGCCTGGTCGCCCTCATCGTGGGCGGCTTGTATCTGCTGGGACTTCTCGCCATCGCGGGAATTGTGGTCCTGAGTGCGCTGGTGCTCGCGATCGCATGGCAGTTGTTTGTGCTTCTTCCGCTCAAGTTCCAACGGAGCCAGGCTCTCCGGACTATTCAGGAGCAACTCAAGCAGATGCGGCAGGAAGGCCAGTCTGAAGACAAGGTCCGCGAGATCATCTTCGAGGCGGCAGGGGCCAACTGGGAAGAACTCTTCGAGGCGCTCTTCGGTTATGATGCCAAGATCGCCATGCGCGCCGAGATGCGTGGTGCGAATCGTCTGGCAGGGCGCCGCCGGTTCGCCGCATGGCGCGATGGAATCGCAGCTTGGTTGGTTGAAATTGAGGAAGCACGAGCCGAAGCGCGCACCCAACGGACCCTCCAAGAGGCCGAGGAGGAACGCCTCGCCACGCTTGGCGTTCCCGCAAACGTCGCGAAGAAGCAGGCCCAAGCGGAAGCAGCGAGGCAGTATCAAGCCGAGCGCGAGGCCTACGCGGCGCCGATGATGCAGCATCCCGGCATGGGCATGGGTTACGGCGGCCCGCTGGGACGTGGCTATGGCCAACCCGGCATGATGCGCGACTACTACGGCGGCAAGTCGGGTCCGGTCCGCTGGTTCTTCAACTCACTTCGCACCGCCATCGGAACCGGCATCATGCTGGGATACATGGGTCCGAAGATCGCGGCATACGGCGGAATCCAGATACCGCCCCTCGTCATGGAGTATCTCGCGGCCTACTACAAGTGGGGCTTTGGCGGAACATTCTACGCGATGGTGATCGGTGGCATCGTCCTTCAGGGAGCCACATCATCGCGATATTTCACTTCAACGCTGACGGCGCTTGGCGGCTTGCTGCTGGTCACTGTGGTTCCCGTGGTGAAACTGGTGAACAACAACCCACCCTTTGACAGCCAAATGGCCATCTTTGCCGGCGCGACGCTGATTTTTCTCGGCTACGGCGTGCGGCACATGACATCGGTCGGAGGCATGCGGCGCCTGATGCCGTTCTGATGTGGCGCAACTCGACAAGATGAAGGCCTCACCACGGAGGCACGGAGACACGGAGAAAAGCGCGGAATTGGCGGACATGGAGATCTCATGTAGTGAGCAGAACTCGTCCCTGAGAACTTGAAGAACGAGGTTCAGCCATGCGACAAATGGAGCCCGCGAGGAAGTCTTCAAACGATTGTGACTCCCGATTGTTTTGCCGCTTTTCTCCGTGCCTCCGTGGTCCGCTTTCTTTGGCGCAGTAGAATGTTGGCGAGTCGTGCACGTTCCGAAGTCGTGGTGCGTTGCTCCTCTTGCGTCGGTGAAGTCATGCCGGTGTCATCGGAGAGCGACGCTCGCCCACCCTCGCAAAGGCCCCCCGCCGCCAATGACGCTCCTCCCCCGCTGGTTGTCGCGTGTGCCCGGCGCGGCCTTCCTGCGGAACCATTGGAAGGGATTCATTCAGGGAACCACCCTCACCGTTGCGGTGCTGTTCCTGATCAAGTTGACCGCCGCCGACGAGTGGTATTGGTCCAAGGTCGTCTTCTACATTCCGGGAGCCTTGCTCGCGATCCTCGGAGTCACTACTACTCTCGCGCCCGGCGGCTTCAGTTGGCGCGCCCGTGCGGTCTTCCTGCCGCTCTTCCTCCTGCTCGGTGGGGTATCACTCTGGATTGAACACCCGGCCGTCTATACACCGGGCGAGGCGTTGGACCTGAGCGAGCCGGAACTGCGCGTCATGACCTGGAACGTGATGGCCTACACGCTGGGGGAAGAAGAGATTTTCACCCGCATCAAGTCCGAGAACCCGGACGTTTTCGTGCTCGTGGAGGGCACCTTCCGCGGGCGCAAGCCGGAGAAACTGGCGAAAGCCCTGGGACCAGGCTACACTTGGGCTGTCGGGAATCGGCTCTCCATCGCGTCGCGCTTTCCTGTGGTCGAATCGCGGATGCTGGTTCAGGCCCCCGGAGCAACGGCCTTCATCGCGACGCTGAACCTGGGTGGCGGGAACCTGGATGTGGTGGCCATCGACATGCACACTCCGCTTTCGCGCAGGGACGGACCCGCCTTCAAATCGCTCGACGAGGGACTGGCCGAGGTGGGCACCACGGCGATCGTCTCAGGTGACTTCAACGCCCCCCGAGGAAGCCGTCACCTATCGCGCGTGTTCGATGGATGGCGCGATGACGTGTTGACGAGTTGTGACGACCATTGGCAGGCCACCTGGCCGAGTCCGGCTCCGCTCTGGCAGATCGACCACAGTTTCAGCCGCGGCAGGGTGGTACCGCTGGGTGCCCGTATCCCCTGGGGGATAGAAAGCGACCATCTCCCGCTGGTGATTGATTACGCGATCAGTTTCCCGGCCCCGTAGAGAATGGAAACGCGGGACTAAGTTGTATAGATCCGGTGGCGCTTGGGCGCATCCGGGGCAGGCAAAGGCTGACCAACCAATCATTCTGCTGTTTCCCCGACGCAGGGTGTGTGCTTGTCTACCCATACACCACGAGTAAGAGGTTCACCCATGCCGACTGCGAAAAACACCGCCAAGCCAAAGAATCCCGAGGCCAAGGTGTCCGATCTTGTGCGGGTGCTCCATCGACTCGCACCGCCGCGGCTGGCGGAGAGCTGGGACAATGTGGGGCTTCAGGTCGGTGATCCGACGGAAGCGTTGGGCAAGGTCCTTGTAGCGCTGGAAGTCACGCGGGAGGTCCTCGCAGAAGCCCGCAAGATCGGCGCGAAGACTCTGGTGACGCATCATCCCCTCATCTTCCGTCCTGCCAAGTCCATCACCCCGGCGACTCCCGGTGGCGCGCTGCTGCTGGAGTTGGCCCGCTCCGGCCTGACGCTGGTGGCCGCCCACACGAATCTGGATTCGGTAGCCTGGGGGACAAACGGCGAGTTGGCGGATCGGCTTGGGCTCCAGGCCGCTGGGCGACAGTTTCTCCGTCCCGCGCAGCCGACCACGGATCTGCTGAAGTACGTTGTCTATACACCTGCGACCCATGTGGACGCGGTGATCGCCGCTGTCAATGCGGCCGGGGCAGGGATGATCGGCAATTACTCGCATTGTACCTTTCGTACAGAGGGGACGGGAACCTACCTTCCGCACGAAGGCGCCCACCCCTCCGCCGGTCAGGTGGGGAAGCTGGAGTCCGCCGCGGAAGTCCGCCTCGAATGTGTCTGCCCCAAGAGCCGCATCGAGTCGCTGCTGCGTGAGGTGCGCTCGGTTCATCCCTACGAGGAAATCGCTTACGACCTCATTCCGCTCGCCAACGCCACCTCGGAGGCCGCGGGGCTCGGAATGCTCGGCACGCTGGCCAAGCCCACCACGCTGGCTGCCTTCTCAAAGCTGGCGAAGAAGACCCTCGGCCTGACGAGCGTCGGGTTGGTTGGCGATGACAAGGCTCCGATCGAGCGCGTGGCGATCTGCACGGGAGCCGGCGGTGAGATCATCCGCACCTGGCGCCGAGGAGAAGCGGACGTGTTGGTCACCGGCGAGATGACCCACCACGACTGCGCCGACGCCCATCAATTGGGCGTCCCCGTCGTCCTCGTAGGTCACTGGGCCAGCGAGGCCATTGTGTCGCCCCGCCTCGCCGGGACGCTGGCTGGCGCCCTCGCAGAGGAGGGTTTCGCTGACGTCTCCATCGTCGCGAGCAGCAAGGAAGTGAACCCGCTGCGCCGGGTCAACTGACCACGTGGACACCAGCGTGGATGTCGCCGTTATCGGTGGCGGTATCGCGGGACTCAGCGCCGCCACGGCGCTGCGCGCACTCGGGATCGACGTCTTGGTGATCGAGGCCCGCGAGCGACTCGGCGGGCGCATTCATACCATCGTGGTGGACGGTGCGCCGCTGGACCTCGGAGCGGCGTTTGTCCACGGGGCCGGTGACCTGAACCCGATCACACGACTGATGGCGGATGCTGGAATCGAACTGCTGGATCCGCATGCGGACTCGGCTCCGCAGTACTTCGCCGCGGGAGCGCCCCTTGGCGACGCCGATGCAGATCGTATAGACAGACTGGCCGAAGCGGCTTCCCGCAAGATTCACAAGCTGGCCCGCACCGCCGATGCATCTGCGACTGTGGACGATGCGATTGCGAGCACTCTCGCCGGGGTGAAGGCAGCCTCCCCCACCGTTCGCTCAGGCGTGGCGCACGCTCTCGCCGCCGAGTTCGAAATCGTCCGCGGCGAGGACGCGCGGCGCCTTTCACTGGCGCAGATCGACGCCGACGTGCAGCTACCGGGAGGAGATCTTGTCCCGCGCGGTGGCTATGCCCGGCTGATCGACTGGCTCGCGCAGAATGTTCCGGTACGATTCAACTTCGCAGTGCGGAATATCGCCTACGATTCCGAGGGCGTTACGATCAGTTCGGACCGCGAAACGGTCCGCTGCCGCCGCGCGCTCATCACGCTTCCCCTCGGAGTGCTCAAGAACGACAAGGTCGTGTTCGATCCCCCGCTCCCAGAGACCAAACGGTCCGCCATCGCTCGCCTCGGCGTCGGTGCCGTGAACAAGGTATTCCTCCGATTCGAAAATCCGTTCTGGCCCCCGGATACGACGATCCTCTCCCCCATCGGGGCGGACCGGGAACACGCATCCGAATTCTATGCGCTGACTTATCTGGACGGAGAAGCGATCCTCGTCTGGTTCCTGAAGGGGGACGATTCGCGCCGCCTGGATGCGATGGAGGAGGAGGCATTCAACCGGGAAGCGGTTGCGCGCTTGCATGAAGCCTTCGGAGAGGCCACTCCCCTGCCATCAAAGATCATCCGGTCGCGATGGACCTGCGATCCGTGGACGCTCGGCTCCCACACGGTGATGACGCCCGGCGCGTCACCCTCCGACACGGAGGCTCTCGCTGCGCCCGTCGGTGACCGCTTGTTCTTTGCAGGTGAAGCCACCTCCGCCGAGTTCTTCGGCACGGTCCACGGTGCCTGGCTTTCGGGACAGCGCGCTGCACGTGAAATCGCTGGATCATAAAGTGACGCTGGCCCGGAGTGAGTTCCAGGCCAGCGTTGGGAAGCCGGTGGGGGGATGAACGGCTTCCCTTTGGAGTAAGGAGAAAAGCTCGCGGCGCCTCCTCCCAACTCCAGTCGTGGGGTGCAAATTGAATCGGATCGAGTTCGGCACCTCTTTCTGGAAGTTCAACGCACCCCGGATGGGACCGTCGGTGCTGGTCTTGGTATGCAGTAGAGCAGATCATGCGCCGCATCAACCAACCCGACGTCATTCGGTCTAAATATCTAAGTATACTATGTTTAGCTCTATTTCTTGATCGCATGAGCAGCCGAACAAGATCGCAAAACGAGACCAAGTCTCCAATGGCGATGTTCTCATAATGAGATATTTGTGTGTGAGGCAAGAACTCTCCCTTTTCGGTTGCGGCATTGCTCCGCTCACGGCAACAGGCTGTCTCGCAAGGCAGGCCCCAATTTGAGGAAATCCGCATGCGCCGAGTCACATGGCTGGTGGTGGGCATTCTGGGTATGGGCACCGGTGCGCACGCATCGGATGCGCGCTTTGTAGAGGCGGAGTACGTGGGCGGCTATTCGCGCGCCGTTGCGGACTACAACGGCGATGGAAGGCTGGATGTCGCCTACGTGGTCGCAGCAGGAAACACGACGGTCACGGTCCTTTATGGAAACGGCACCGGCGGTTTCCGCGCGGGGACCACTTTCAGTTCCCCGGGAAACCCCGTGGAAATCCAAGCCGTTGATGTAAATCATGACGGCTGGCCCGATCTGGCGATACGAAGCTCGGGGACCCGCCGCAGCGATATCTACCTCAATCAGTTGAACGGCACCTTTGGCGCGGGAATTCGGACGCCTGAGAGTTCCCCCGGTAGCGCGCCGATGCTGTTCGGCGACATCAACAACGACGGGCTGATTGATCTGATTCACCGCTCAAGCGGGACTGCGACGTACTACTACCTCGGTACAGGCAAGGGAACTTTCGGGGCCCAGACTTCGTACCTGACCAACGAAACGCCGGTGCTCTGCGAACTGAATGGCGACGGTGCCGTCGATCTCGTGACCTACCACAACACCAATTGGCGGGTGTACCACAACGACGCAATCGCCGGGACCGTCTCCTATACCCTTCGTCAGGACTTCACCATCCCGGCGGGGTTTGTCTACGATCTATACGCCGATAATTTGGATGGAGTTTCAGGCGCCGAGATTCTCCTGCGCAACTACATATCCAACGGTGGCACAAACGACGAGTTCAACAGCCTGCTCTTCGTCAATGACGGGAGTGGCATGTTCGGTTCCTCGACCACGCTTGATCCGGGTGGGCCTTTCCTCGGCACCGGCTATGCGATCCCCAGCTTTGCGGATCTGGACGGCGACGGACTGAGGGAGATCCTGGACGAGCGGGGCATCCTCCACGCGACGGCTCCGGGAGTGTACGGGCGACGGACAGGCCTCGCTTCGTCCCCGTTCAACGATACGGTGGGCTGCGACCTGAATAGCGACGGATTCGTCGATCTGGTCTCAAGCAGCATCCACTTTGGCGTGGCCCCGGGTGGATCCATCGCCAGCACGCGCACCTTCCCTGTTGGATCGCTCCCCAACGTGGCTCTGCTGGGGGATTTCGACGGCGATGGCAAGAATGATATCCTGACTGGCGAAGATCATCTTTCGGACGGCGGCTATACGCTCCTCAAGGGGACCGGGGCTGGTAACTTCGAGACATCATCAACGGGCTCACTGACCTCCTTCCGTGTCGAGCACGGCGCATCCGGCGACTTTGACGGGGATGGGCGCGCTGATGCGGCGCTGGGTCGGAGAAGCGGTTCAGGGGTGATCTTGAAGGGGCAGAGCAACGGCACACTCAGTTCTGCCGTGAGCTTCTCTGGCGGCAATTACGTCATCGCTGGTGATTTGACGGGCGACAACCGACCGGAGCTGATCGCTGGGGTCTCTTTCGACTCGCCCGCCTTCTACTTGAACATCAACGACGGGAGCGGGAACTTCACGGGCGATCTGATCATCGGTCCGGCCATTGGCCCGCAGCACTTTGTCTTGGCTGAGGCCACCGGCGACACCCACAAGGACCTTTTGTTCACGGCCAGCTTCAATGGGAACGTCTTCGTCCTCCCAGGCGATGGAACGGGGGGCTTAGGCTCCCCAGTTACGGTCGCCACCGGTTATTCCGACGGTTTGGCAGGAGTTGCCGTCCACGACTTCAATGCGGACACCCTCCCCGACCTGGTCATCGCGCAGCGCAGTTTCAGTCAATTGCTGATCCACCTCGGGACGGGCGCGGGGACGTGGCAAAACGTTGCCACGCGCACCAGCATGAATGGCAATGGTCTCAGTGAACCGACCTACATCGAGGTAGTCGATCTCACCGGGGACGGGGTGAAGGACCTGCTGGTCACGCTCGTCAATTCCTCCCAGTTCCTGCTCTACGAGAGCAACAACGACGGGACGTTCGACGTGCCCGTTCCAATCAACTCCCTCTCCAATACCTACACCGTAGCCGTTGGGGACGTGCTGGGAGACGGCTCGGTCGGATTCGTGTCATCCTCCAGCACCCTCGAAAGCGCCGTAGTCCATTTCATGCGCCCGCTGCGTAGTCCCAGCGCCAGCATCGTGGACGGACGGACCGTCGACGTCAGCATTGCAGGCTACACGAGCGCCGACATGCTGAATCCGATCTATTACGGAGTTGGCGGCGAGGGTATCGGCTCACTGGCCGTGCATCCCAGCGCCGTGGCCGAGTCCAGCCCTGGCAACTATCGCCTCACGTGGGGCAGTGGCGAGATGAAGAGCGGGGGAACGATTGAGGTCGGTCTTTCCCCCGCCATGGCAGGGCCCGGCAGCATGCCGGCGTTCCACAGTGAACGCGCGACCGCCACCGGCGTCGGGATCGGCGGGGCGCTCCCCACCTCGCAGATCACTGCCGTCGACAATGTCTGGTTCGTCTCGGACCCGGTCACCGGCTCCGTCACCTCAAGCGACGATGACCAGGTGGGACGTATAGACATCTATGCACGCCACGAGGACGGTGGCTCCTGGGCGCTGGTGGGGCGTCGTACCGCGAGCCTTGATGGGTTCTCGGCGGTTCCCGGGAACCTGCCAGGAACGTACTACCTGCAAAGCGTCGCCTACGACAAAGCGGGTCACGAGGAGGCGGGTGGCGTCCCGTCAGGCACCTCGGGAATCGGGGACATCTCGGTGGTCGACGTACCGCTGATCAACGGCCCCCTGACGCTGGACGTCCCAACCGGCCCGTCGGTGGAGTTGCTCTTCCCGCTGACGAACGATCTATCCGTCACGATCATCCTTCCTAATGTCACTGTCGGGGGGACGATCACGGTCGAACGGCAGCAGGATCGGACCAACACGGCGGGAATCCCGGAGAACACCCTGATTCCCCAGAAGTGGATCATCACCTCCAGTATCGGGCTGACTTGGGACACCGCGACCGGGGCGACGATCATCTTCGAGTACGACGACTCGTCCACCGGACTGGGGCTGCTCTCCGAACTCGATGACCTGAACATCGTCTATGCGGTGGAGTCGACCCCCGAACCGCCTCGTGAATACGAGGGCAGCCAGATCGCCTTCGACTACACCAACAACCGCCTGACAGTAACCGGGGTGACAGGGTTCTCCACCTGGTATGTCGGAACGTCCGGTGAAGTGACGGCCTCGGCGGAATACTGGATGTTCTGGTAGGGCCGGCGGAGTTCTATTGGGGGCTTCCCCGAAGAAGGTCTATTTTTCGACGGCAGGGCAGAGAGTAAACTCCTTCTGACTTGACCTCCAAGTGTTCCCCGCCGAGCATCATTGCGACATAACTTAAAGGACTCTTCCCCATGAAGATGAAAGCCTTGGTTGCAGGTCTCGCCATTGCCACGATGGCGATGGTTTCCACCGCCCACGCGGATCGCTACACCCGTGCGACGAATGACAACCCGCTGCGCTTCGTCCGCTACGTCGTCCAGCCGGTTGGCCTGCTGGTCGAGTATGTGGTCTACCGTCCAATCCACTGGGTCGTTTCCCAGCCGAACCTGGACATTGTCTTCGGCCACGAAGCCAAGACTGACGAGGACGGCACCTACTTCGAGTGGACGCACGGCGACTACAGCCCGTCCATCGCGGCGGAGCGCCCCAAGTCCATCCAGGCTCCCGAGCGCCCCAAGTCCTCGCTGTCCGCGAAGTAATCCGTCTGCGGCTCTGATTCGACCGGATGCGCCCTGCTTTCCTCCAGGGCGCATCCGGTCTTTTGTTTTATCCCGTCCCTGAGCAGAGCAGGTGGCGACGGTGGGACGCTCTCGGCCTTCAGGGCCGGACGACTCCTATTGGCTTTGGCTGCCACCGTTCAAGAAACTTGATCAACCGATGTAAATGAAAAAGCGGGGAGAGGTTTGTCGCCTCTCCCCGCTCGGGTCGATTCGTTGTGATGGCGGGATTACTCCTCGTCCATCGGCTCCGGGTTTTCTGTCGCGAAGGGATCGTCGCCCGCCGGGGCCTCGGTGCCCTCGATCGGGGTGTCGTCGCCCTCCTCGTCCTCCTCCTCGGCCACGCGGGAGACCGACATGATGCGGTCGCCTTCGGCCAGGTTGAAGAGACGCACGCCCTGCGTGTTGCGTCCGATGACGCGCAGGTCGCTGACGCGGAAGCGGATCGTCTGGCCCGACTGGGTGATCATGATGAGTTCGTCGGTGTCGATGACCTCGTTGATGCTGACCACTTCGCCGGTCTTCTCGCCGATCTTCATGTTGATGACGCCCTTACCGCCACGGTTCGTTGTGCGGTAGTCGTCAATGTCGGAGCGCTTGCCCATGCCCCGTTCGGCGGTCGTCAGGATCGTGCTGTTGGGGCGAATGGCCTCCATGCCGATCACGTAGTCACTGTCGCCGAGTGTGATGCCGCGGACGCCCTGCGTGAAGCGACCGGCCGAGCGCACGTCGCCCGCCTTGAAGCGGGTCGCCATGCCCTGGCGCGTGGCGATGAGCAGTTCCTGACCTTCGCCCACCAGCTTGACGGAGACCAGTTCGTCCCCTTCGCCGATGTTGAAGGCCTTGATGCCCTTCTTGGTCGGGTTCGAGTAGAGCGACAGCGCGTTGCGCTGCACCTGTCCGTTCTTGGAGCAGAACACGAGGAACATGTTGTCGGCGAACTCGGTGACGCTGACCACGGCTTCGATCTTCTCGCCGGGCTCAAGGCGCTCCAGCAGGTTGACGATGGGGCGTCCCTTGGCGGCGCGGCCACCCTGCGGGAGCTCCCACACCTTCAGCCAATAGGCCATGCCACGGTTGGTGAAGAACATCATGTAATTGTGGGTGGTGCCCACGAAGAGATGTTCGACCCAATCCTCTTCCTTGGTCTCGGCGCCGATGGTGCCCTTACCGCCGCGCTTCTGCTTGCGATAGAGGTTCGTGTCGGTGCGCTTGATGTAGCCGCCGTGAGTGATGGTGATCACCATGCGCTCGTCGGCGATCAGGTCCTCGATGGTCATCTCGCCCGGATCGTTGATGATCTCGGAGCGGCGCGGCGTGGTGAAGCGACGCTTCGCCTCGAGCAGGTCGCGGCGGATCACCATGTACTGCTTCTCGGTGCTCGCCAGGATGGACTCCAGCTCGGCGATGGTCTTGCGGAGTTGCTCGGCCTCTTCCTCCAGCTTGTGGACTTCGAGGGCCGTCAAGGTCCGCAGGCGCATTTCCAGGATGGCGTCCGCCTGGCGCTTGCTCAGGATGAACTTGGCCATCAACTGCTCGCGGGCCGTGTCCGTGTCCGGGCTCTCGCGGATCGTCTTCACGACCTCGTCGATGTTCGCCAGGGCGATGAGGAGACCCTCGACGATGTGCAGGCGGTCCTGGGCCTTGTTCAAGTCGAAGCGGGTGCCGCGCACGAGCACTTCCCGGCGGTGGGCCAGGTACAGGTGCAGGATACGCATGAGCGACAGATAGCGGGGCTGGTTGTTGACGATGGCCAGCAGGATGACACCAAAGTTGGTCTGCATCGCCGTGTGCTTGTAGAGGTTGTTGATGACAACCTCGGCGGGCTCGCCGCGGCGAAGCTCGATCACGATGCGCATGCCATCGCGATCCGACTCGTCGTTCACGTCGGTGATGCCTTGCAGCTTCTTGTCGCGAACCTGGTCGGCGATGTCCTTGATGAGGTTCGCCTTGTTGACCTGGAAGGGAAGCTCGGTCACGATGACCGCTTCCTTGCCGTTCTTGAGCTGTTCTGTGCGGCAGCGGGCGCGCATCACGACGCGGCCACGGCCCGTCGAGTAGGCGGCCTTGATTCCTTCGCGACCGAGGATGTAGCCGCCCGTCGGGAAGTCGGGGCCGGGGAGTACCTTGAGCACGTCCTCAAGGGTCGAGCGGGGCTTGTCGATCAGCATCACCAGCGCATCGATGCACTCGCCCAGATTGTGGGGCGGGATCTTGGTGGCCATGCCGACCGCGATGCCTTCCGAGCCGTTCACCAGCAGGTTGGGGAAGGCGGAGGGGAGGACCGAGGGCTCCAGTTCCTTGCCGTCGTAGGTCGGGACGAAGTCGACGGTTTCCTTCTCGATGTCGGTGAGGATCGCCTCGCCGGCCTGGGTCATGCGGGCTTCGGTGTAACGCATGGCCGCGGGCGGATCGCCGTCGACGGAGCCGAAGTTACCCTGGCCATCCACCAGAGGCACGCGCATCGACCACGGCTGGGCCATGCGGACCAGCGAGTCGTAGATCGCCGAGTCGCCGTGCGGGTGGAAATTACCCATCACTTCGCCGACGATCTTGGCGCTCTTGTTGGGGGCGCGGTTCGAGCGGAAACCGCGGTCGAACATCGCGTAGAGGATGCGGCGGTGAACCGGCTTCAGACCGTCGCACACATCGGGCAGGGCGCGGCTGATGATGACCGACATCGAGTAGTCGAGGAAGCTGCTCCGCATTTCCTCTTCGATCGCGACGGGATTGATATTTTCCCTGCTGATTTCATCCATGGGGACGGTGAGGCTCCGGGAGTGGGTATGGGAAGATCAGGAATTGAAGGAGTCTGTGAGGGGTGAATCAAACGCAAGAGGCCGGGGCAGTGACACACCGCCTCCGGCCTCCCGCGGACCATCGTTAGTTCGGAATGTGAATCGCCATGCCTTCCGCCGCGGCGGCCGCTTCCATCACGGCCTCGCTCAGCGTCGGGTGGGCGTGGATGCAGTGGTGGATGTCCTCGACGGTTGCCTCAAGGGACTTGGCGAGCGCCAGTTCGGCGATCATCTCAGTGGCTTCTGAGCCGACGATGTGGGCGCCGAGCACTTCACCGTACTTCTTGCCGAAGATGATCTTCACCATGCCGTCGGGCTCTCCGGCGGCGACGGCCTTGCCGGACGCCGTGAAGGGGAATTTGCCGACCTTGTACTCGATCTTCTGCTCCTTGGCCTTCTCCTCGGTGATGCCGACGCTGGCGACCTGCGGCTGGCAGTAGGTGCAGCCGGGGATCGTGCCATAGTCGATGGCGTGGGGCTTAAGCCCACCGATGTAGTCGACGCAGTTCACGCCTTCGGCGCTGGCAACGTGCGCCAGCCAGGGCGGACCGGACACGTCACCGATGGCGTACACCCCCGGGACGTTCGTCTTGTAGCCAGCGTTTTTGTCCACCTTGATGGCACCGCGCTCGACCTGAACGCCGATGTCTTCCAGGCCCAGGCCCTCCACGTTGCCGACGACGCCCACGGCCATGAGAGTCTTCTCCGCCTCAACGGTCTTGGCCTTGCCACCGATTTCGTAGGTGACCGTCGTGCCGGTCTTGCTCTTCTCGACGGACTTGACCGCCGCGCCGGTGATGATTTCCACGCCCCGCTTCTTCAACTGGGCGGCAACCACGCGGCTCATTTCCTTGTCCTCGACCGGGAGGATCGAGTCGGCGTATTCCAGCACCGTTACCTTGGTGCCGAGCACGCTGTAGAAGTAGGCGAACTCGATGCCGATGGCACCGGCACCGACCACCGCCAGCGACTTCGGGAACTGGGTGAGGCTCATGGCCTCGCGGCTGCTGATGATGTTCTGGCCGTCGATGGTGACGCCCGGGAGGGAACGGGGACGGGCACCGGTCGCGATGATGATATGCTTGGCGTCGATGATGTCCTTCTTGCCGTCGGCCTTGGTGACCTCGACGCGGTTCCCCTTGAGGACCTTGGCGGTGCCGCTGATCGGCGTTACGGCGTTCTTCTTCATGAGGAAGTCGATGCCCGACGCCATGCGGTCGGCGACGCCGCGGCTGCGCTTGATGATCGTTCCGAAGTCGAAGGAGACGTTCTCGACGCTGATGCCCCATTCCTTGCCGTGGCTGAGCTTATCGAAGACTTCGGCGTTCTTGAGGAGGGCCTTGGTCGGGATGCAGCCCCAATTGAGGCAGATACCGCCAAGACGGTCGCGTTCGATCACCGCGGTCTTGAGCTTGAGCTGGGCGGCACGGATGGCGGCGACATAGCCGCCGGGACCTCCGCCGATTACCACAACGTCAAAAGTGGAAGCCATTCATGTTCTCCGGAGCGTCATCATGGACTGGTTACCCGGGCAAAATCACGGCATGAGCGCCGCGAAACGCGCCGGGCGTTTCGATGAGGGAAACAATGCGACCGCCCACCGGTCGTGGTCAAGCCGGGAGCGTCCATGCAATGGCCATTCTGATGACACGGACGAGGGCTTGAGCGACGCGCCTCTTGCTCCGACGCGACAGCATCAAGCGAGCGGGGCAGAAAACGACCGGACCCGCTCTCGAGGCACGCCAGATGCGCCCGAGAAATACTCGAATGTGATGTGGGGAGAGTGAATGGTGCCCAGGAGAGGACTTGAACCTCCACGGTGTGAACCACACGCACCTCAAGCGTGCGCGTCTGCCAGTTCCGCCACCTGGGCACTCAGGACCTGAGGCGTTACCGCCGCAGGGAGGAGGACGATCCTCAGAGTGCTTGCGCTGGGCAAGGGGAAAAAAGCGAGTCTTCGTGGAAAAAATCCTCCGGGGCTGGAGCGCTCAGCCCCGGAGGGGGGACACGGGAGGAGCGCTCAGGATGTCTGTTGGTCCGGTTTCAGTGTCGACTGCTCGCGGGTGGCTTTCGCCGCAGCGGTTTTGGGGTCCTCTTTGTCTGGCTCAGCCGCGGTAGATTCCGGCGGGGCGGACGGCTTCGACTCCTCGGGCCGGGTAGGCTGGCGCAGGCGAGACTTGGGGGCGCGTTCAGCGTCCGGCTGGTTCCGCGTGGGCGGGGGTGGCTTCACTGCCTTCGTGCTCTTCTCGCGCGGATAGAAGAGGTTGTCGTCGGCAAGCCCCACGTATCCTGCGTCGCGGAGATAGTCGGGGATCCAGCATTGCTCGACGGTTCCTTCGAGCATCAACAGCTGCTCATCGGGGGCGAGGCGGTCGATGGTTGAGGGGGTCACGTTCATGACTTCGGCCATCTCGGCTTTCATGAAGTGATTGCGGGCGCCGAACATGTTCACGAACCCGCAGTTGTTGAACATGGAGTACCAGGAATCGGGGTAGAGTTGGCGCAGCTGGGCCAGGTCCTGCCAGAATGTCCAGAGCTGCAAACCAAAACCACGACCGACCGTCATGGCCTTCTCGATGTCGTCGAGGTGGCCGAGTTGGGCCGCCTCGTCGATGAGGAAGAGGGTCGGCGTTTCGGGCATCTCCTCGCGTGCGAAGGCGCACTTGAGGAGCGTGGTGAGCCAGAGCTTGAGGAGGGGTGAGTGGGAGCTGAGCTTGTCGACGGGGAGCACCAGGTAGATGGTCATGCGCTTTCCCGCGATGAAGTCGAGGATGTTGAAGCTGGTCTCGCGAAGGCTTTCCTGCACGCCTTCGCTGGAGAAGAGCTTGAGGTAGGATTGGGCCGTGGCGAGGACTCCGCCACGGGTGACTTCGGGCATCTGGAGAAACGCGGCAATCTCCTGATAGGCAGCCCGGTTCATGCTAGGCTTTCCGCTTCCATCTCCCGGCGGTGGTGGAGGCGGGGCGGCGGCGGACTTCTTGTCGCCTCGGCGTGGTGGCTTTCGCCCCCCACCGCATGTGTCCAGCAGGACAGCGAGGTTGTAGACCACGTCGTCGGAGTGAAGCATCTCATAGACGGTGCCAATGTGATGGTCGCTCGCGGGGCGGGTGGTGACGACTGCCAGGATGATGGCCGTCAGCAGTGCGCGCCCGTTGTTGTCCCAAAAGGGATCGTTGCTACTGGATCCTCCGCGGCCGCCGCGACCTTTGCCGGAATTCTCACAGATCATGTGCGCGATCTGTGCGGCGTCGTTTTCGAGGTCGGCGCCGGGTTGCTTCAGGCAGTCGAAGGGATTGATGGCCGAGAGTCGGATGTCGGGGAGTTGGCGAATGCCAAAGGGTGCGATGATATGGACCTCATGGCCCATGGCCTCTCGGCGGTTCGCGGTGACGATGGCGTTCTCGCCCTTGGGGTCGATGACGACGGTGGTTGTTGGATTCCGGAGGAGGTTGGGGATAATGAGGCAGCGTCCCTTGCCGGCGCCCGTGGGGGCGACGGTGATGCCATGGAGAGTGCCGTCATAGAAAACCGGTTCGACGGAGCCGGGTTGAAATCGCATGCGCGGGTCGACGGTGATCGTCGCTTTCCGGCGCTTTTCTGCCTCAGAGTCCGCGAGCTCATCGACGGGAGGCTTGGTGCCGAGGGAGCTGTCCCCGGCTTCGACTGAGGGGCGGGGGATGGTCCTGCCCGGGTGGGTTCCGCCCGGAAGGCGGTACCCCAAATGGATGTTTGCCATGGTAGTGTCCCTTTATGTTCTTCTGCGAGAGGTGGAGAAAGGGTACGGGAACAGTGACAGGGGAGCGTGTTAAGGGATTGACTGGGTGCGTGGAAGTCCTTTCAATGATAGGTTTTTCCTTCTTCACACAGAAAACGTCGGCTGTGCAACATGAATCCACCCCAGCCATGAGCGTTGGAACGATCGGCCCGGTAAAATGGGGACTTCAGCGTGCGCTTTTTTTGTGACGATGAGGTGTCCCTGTATAGATGTCTATACAGGGACCCGTGGCAATGAAGTGGTGGACTTGACTTTTTTGCGGAATTTTCCGGGAAACGTCGGAATCAGTGCTGACGCCAGAACTGATCCCAGGCGAGCCAGGGGTTGGCTGCGCGGGAAACCACCATGCGGGGAGAGATCACTTCCACCCCGGTTTTACCGACGTATTGGCGACTTTGATCCGGCGTTGCGAGTTCGACCTTGAACTCGGTGGGGCACTTGGTGGTCCAGGGCTTCGGCCAGCCCTTGGGATTGCTAAGGCACTCGTGAACCTTTTTCTCAATCAACGCACACGAATCGGCGAGCGAGAGGCAGCGGGCTGAGAAGCGACCGAGGCCCACTTTGGTCGCGGCCTGGGTAACCTCGGGACCAACCAAGGCGGATACTTCGCGGCACGTTGCGGTATCGCCGGAAACGAACACGCACGGGACGCCGAAGCTTCCGGCGATGGCAGCCACGATGCCGCTCTCCCCCACCAGTGTCTCGTTCATCCAGGCATTGACCCACGCCTCGCTGGACATCGTGTGGCAAAGCACGCCGTCGGGGGTGCCCGCCATGGCATGGGCGCCGGGGAGGAGCAGCGCGTCGCAGCCGGACTTGAGGGCCTCCACGTAGCAGCCCCAGCGATAGCCCATGACGTACTCGGCGCCGGGCTCGAGCTTGTCCTTGATCCAACTGTTGAAGCTGAAGGCCCCGCCCGCCCCGTGTCCGTCGATGACGATGATCTCGGTGGCGCCCGCGCGCTTGGCGCCGCGGACAGCCGCGTTGATTTCCTCCGTGTATAGACGGCGCGACTCCTCGTAAAACCCGCGGTCGCGCGAGGCCGAAACCTGCTCCCATTGGGTGATCCCCGCCACGCCCTCCATGTCACACCACATCTGCACCTTCATGCTATGATTCTCCAAACTTGAATGGTATCCGACCGGTCAGCCGGAAATGTTCTCGGCGGAAACGCCGGCGTCCTTCATGACGCCGTGGTATTTCTCCAGGTCCTCGCGGACCCGAGCCACCAGGTTGCGATGCACGCCTTCGGCGGCCACGCGCAGGGCGTTCATGATCGCCTTCGCGTTCGACGAACCGTGGCAGATGATGCAGATGCCGTTGAGGCCAAGGAGCGGCGCGCCGCCCGCCTCGTCGTAATCCGTCTTGCGCTTCAGCGCTTTCACGGCGGGCACCATGAGCGCGCCGCCGATCATCGTCGTCAGCGATTTCATCGCCTCGCGCTTGAGAATCTCCGTGATGGCTTTCGCCAGTCCCTCGGAACTCTTCAACACCACGTTACCCACGAACCCGTCGCAGGTGATCACGTCGAAGTCGCCGGTGAAGATATCGCGCCCCTCCGCGTTGCCGAGGAAGTTGAGCCCGGACTTTTTCAGGATCTGGTGCGTCTCGATCACCAGTTCATTCCCCTTTGTCTCCTCCTCGCCGTTGGAAAGGAGACCCACGCGGGGGTTCGTGCGGTCGAGCACCTCGCGAGCGTAGGTGGCGCCCATGATGGCAAAGTTCACCAGATGGGGCGGCTTGCAGTCCACCACGGCGCCCGAGTCGATAATGACAACTTTGTCGTGGAGCGTGGGCAGGAGCGTCGCGATGGCGGGCTTCTTGATGCTGGGAAGCGTCTTCCAGGAAAAGAGCGTGTGGGCGAGCACCGCGCCGGTGTTGGCCGTGGAGACCAGCGCGTCCCCCTGACCGCTGCGCACCAGTTCGACAGCGATGGCGAGGGAGCTATTCTTCTTGCGCAGGGACTCGCGCGGCTTGTCCTGCATGGTCACCACGTCTTCGGCGTCCACGACGGTGATGCGCGAGTCGTCGGCCTTGATCTTGGACATGAGGCGTCGGAGCCGGCGCTCTCGGCCCACCAGCAGCACTTCGATGTTGAATCGCTGAGTGGCGGCCACCGCCCCTTCGATACAGGGACGCGGTCCGAGGTCGCCCCCCATGGCATCCAGAACTATCTTCATGTCAGTGTCGAGTTCCTCGCGTTCATGCCCCAGCCGGGACCCGCGAAGGTGGTCTCCGCCGTGCAGGGAAACAAGGGGAAACGGACAGGGCGGACTCGCGTTCGCCAAGGAGTACGGACCCGTGGGCCTTTCCGCGCGTCGGGGGTTGCCCCCTGTAAATCGTCCACTTCCCTCGCCATTCGGTTGCCATCCGACTTGACCCTTGGACCGCGCTTGCTAGACTCCGGCAAATAACCTAGGGGGAAACGGAAGTGCGCCCCCGCGACCTCTTCATCAGAGAGTGACCATCGCATGGCCAGCGTCGTCCTGAAGGATGTCTACAAGACCTACCCCGGCGCCGAAAAGCCCTCCGTCAACAACGTCAGTCTTGAAATCCGCGACCAGGAGTTCCTGGTGCTCGTGGGACCGTCGGGCTGCGGCAAGTCCACCTCCTTGCGCATGGTCGCAGGCCTCGAGGACATCTCCAAGGGGACCATCAGTATCGGCGACCGTGTGGTGAATGACGTGGCCCCCAAAGACCGCGACATCGCCATGGTCTTCCAGAACTACGCCCTCTACCCGCACATGACGGT
>WGMQ01000071.1 GCA_016125005.1 bacterium
GTCGCCCGGCTCGAGCGTCACGAGTTGAGTGATGAAGCTGATGAGCGTCGGGATGTCGAAGATCAGGTTGCTGGTATTCGACTTCTGGACGACCTTGCCGTTGAGGTGGCAGCTAATGCCGAGGTCGTGCGGGTTGGGGATTTCGTCGGCGGTGACAATGACAGGCCCGCAGGGTCCCGACCCGTCCCAGCCCTTGGCGCGCGACCACTGGCGCTCCTTCTTCTGGATCTCGCGCAGCGACACATCGTTCATCATCGTATAGCCAGCGACGTGCTTCATGGCGGCGCGCTTGGTGACGCGCGTGGCGGTCTTGCCGATGACGACCACCAGCTCGGCCTCGTAGTCGATGTGGTCGTCGACCTTGACGGGGAGCGGAACCGTCGCGCCGTGGCCGAGCAACGAGGTCGCGAACTTGTTGAAGACCATCGGGATCGTGGGGATTTCCTTGTTCTGCTCGACGCAGTGATCGCGATAGTTTTGGCCGATGCAGAGGATCTTGCCGGGGCGCTGGATCGGCGGCAGGTAGGTGACCTTGGCCCGATCGAAAAGGTAGGGCTGTCCGTCGCCCGCCGGCTTGGCAAGCTGACGGGGCTTCTCCGTCACTGCCTTCAGCAGGTTGCGCAGCGCTTTCTCCGAGGCGGGCAGATTCGCGAAATAGTCGAGGCTCGTGCGGAAGTAGGCCTGCGACTTCTCGGGCAGCTCAAAGGCCCGCGCGGCCTGCTCGATCCGCAGGATCCGATTCTTCAACTCCACCCCAAAGAACGGGGTCACGCCTTCTGCTGCAACCGTGCAAAGTCTCATCCGTCGTGCCTCAACGCTTCCACAGGATTCAGCCGCGCGGCCTGCCACGCGGGGATAATCGACGCCACAATACAGATCACCATCGCCGATCCGGCCATGAGCGCAATGATTCCCGGATCGATCACCACAGGAAGTCGATCCAGCCCATAGACGCCCGGCGGCAACTCGAAAATCTTGTCGATGTCCGTCTGCACGAAGCGGCAAAGCCTCAGTCCCCACACCGTGCCGAGCGACGTGCCCAGCAGGCCGATCAGGAACCCGTGCAGGAGGAAGATCTTCAGGATGCCGCTGTTCTCCGCACCCATCGACTTCAGGATGCCGATGTCGCGCGTCTTCTGCACTACCGTCATCACCAGCGTCCCGATGATGTTGAGCGCCGCGACCAGCACGATCAGCAGCAGGATGATGAACATGGCGACCTTCTCGATCCAGAGCGCCTCGAAAAACTGCGGGTTGATCATCTGCCAGGTGACGTAGCCGTAGCCGTAGGGGAGAATGTCCAGCAGTTCCTTGCCGACCTCATTCACCCGCTCGGGGTCTTTGATCCTGATGTGGATGCCGTTGATCTCGTCGTCGAGCAGCAGGAGCCGCTGCAGTGTCGGGATCGTTGTATAGACAAAGCGATCGTCGACGTCGTATAGACCGCTGCGGAAAATCCCCGCCACGGTCATCTGGCCCGTCTTGGGAGCGGTGCGATTGGCCGTGGCGACGATCTTGCCGATGACGACGACCTTGTCGCCAACATCCACGCCGAGGCGCCGCGCCAATTCCGCACCCATGACGATCTCACGATCCTCAGGGATGGCCTTCCCCTTCTCCACGTAACCGAGGAACTCGGTAACGTTCTTTTCGCGCTCTGGGTCGATGCCGCGGAACATCGCGAACTCACGACGCTCCTCCGTGCCGGAGGTCAACTGCACCGCCGTCTGGTGATTGAGGATCGGCGCCACGCCGGTGACTTCGGGCACCTGCTCGATCTTCTTCAGCAGTTCCTCCCAACGTTCCTTCGGCATGTTGGTGTCCGGCAGGAAACGCGAGTCTATACGCACTTCGATGTGAGAGAACACCCCCATGAACTTCTTCACGAGCGTCTGGTCGAAGCCCTGCATCACGCTGATGACGACGATCAGCGCCATCACCCCGACCGCCACGCCGAGCACCGAGACGACGCTGATGAGGCTCACCAGGCGTCCCCCTTGGCGGCTGATCAGATACCTCTTGCTAACGAAGGTCTCGTAGCTGGAAGCGACGAACAGGTGCATGAAACGGCGCCGAAGTCTCAGCGCGCCCCAGTAGACAACCCCGGCGACCAACGCCGAGACCAGGGCAACGCCCAGGTCAACGAGATCGGTGGTCAGGCGACCGGACTCCGGCGCACCGACGGTGTGTGACAGCGACCCAAGCTGGTTGTTGGCTTCGCGAAAAATGCCCACGACCAGCACGATCACCTGCACGAAGATGTTCAGGCACGTCAGGCCGAACGTCAGGAACAGGGCAAGCAGGCCAAGGTCGGCCACGAAGGCGGTCAGGCGCGGGCCGAAGCCACTGGAGCGGGTCGCGGGCACCGGTTACTCCTCGACCGATTCGGGCGTTTCCGCCTCGGCGCGTGGCTTCATCAGCGGGAAGAGGATCACGTCGCGGATCGACGCGGCCCCGGTCAGCAGCATTGCCATGCGGTCGATACCGATGCCGAGACCTGCGGTCGGCACCATGCCGTATTCCAGCGCGCGCACATAATCCTCGTCGATCTGTCCGACCGCTTCCATGTCGCCGCCCTTGCGGCGGTCGACCTGTTCCTTGAAGCGCTCATACTGCTCGCGCGGGTCGTTCAGCTCGGAGTAACCGTTGGCCAGTTCCATCCCGTTTGCGTATAGCTCGAAGCGGTCCGCGACCTCGGGCTGGTCGACCAGCGACTTGGAGAGCGGGCTGACGGACTTCGGGAACTCGCAGATGAAGGTCGGACGGATGAAGTCCTTTTCGCAAAGTTCCTCGAAGAGGAAGATGATCGCGGCGTCGGAGGTCTTCGCCTCGGAGGGCATGCCGATCAGGTGCGCGGAAGCGGCGCAAATCTCCGCCAGCGGGGTTTCCCAGCTCACCGCGCGGCCGATCTTCTGCGACACCGCGTCGACGTAGCGGACCCGCGGGAACTTCTCGGCGAGGTCCACCTGCTGGCCCTGCACCGTGATCACCGAACCGCCCAGCGCGCCGACGGTGGTCTCGCGGAAGATCGCCTCCACGAAGTCCATCATCAGTCCCGCGTTCCAGCCGCCCGCGTATAGCTCCAACATGGTGAACTCGGGGTTGTGCTGCGTCGAGACGCCCTCGTTGCGGAAGTTGCGATTGATCTCATAGACGCGGTCGAGCCCGCCGACCACGAGGCGCTTGAGGTACAGCGCCGGCGCGATGCGCAGGTAGAGCGGCATGTCGAGCGCGTTGTGGTGCGTCATGAAGGGGCGCGCGCTGGCGCCGCCGTAGAGCGGCTGCATCATCGGCGTCTCGACTTCCATGAAGCCCGAGTCGTCGAGGAAACGCCGCATGGAGGAGAGGATCTTCGACCGCTTGCGGAACACGTCCGCGACCTCGGGATTGGCAATCAGGTCCACGTAGCGCTGGCGATAACGCAGCTCCACGTCCTTGAACCCGTGCCACTTCTCGGGGAGTTGACGGACGGCCTTGGTGCAGAGGCTGAGCGATGCCGCCTCGATGCTGATCTCGCCAGTCTTGGTGCGGAAGATCTTGCCGGTCACGCCGACCAGGTCGACGTTGTCGACGTAGTTCTTGAAGAGGTCGAAGTCCGCATCGGCAACGGTGCCCTTGCGTATATACACCTGAATCTGGCCGCTGCGGTCGCGCAGGTGAAAGAAGGCTGCCTTGCCGAAGGAGCGGATCGTGATGACGCGGCCGAGGGCGCTGATCGCCTCGGCGGAAGCCTCGAACTTATCGGCGTCGGAGAGCAGTGCCTCGGCGAGGTGACTCGCCACGAAGGTGCTTGGGTACGGGTTGATGCCCGCCTCGCGCAGCGCGGTCACCTTGTCGTAGCGCTGGCGGATCAGGTCGTTGTGATCGGGAAGAAAGGGGAAGTCGCTCATGGTCTCTAGTCGGCTTGTTTGGATGTTAGGATTTCCTGGATGCTCTTCTCCGCGGCGTCCTTGCGCGCGGGTTCGATCAGCTTTTCGTTCAGATCGCGGTAGAAGCGGTCGACTTCCGCCTTCCACGGTTCCGGTTCGGCGATGGCCTGAAAATGCTCGAGGGCCTTGGCCAGGTTCCCGCGCTGCTCCTCGGCCAGGCCGAGGTAATAGTGGGCGCGATCATGGTCGCCAACGGCGCGTGGGACCTCCTTGATCTCGCGGTTGAGCATTTCCGTGGCGGACTCCAGATCACCCGCCTTGAAGGAGGCCTCGCCCGCCAGCGCCCGGATACCGGGATTGATCTGGGCTGCCTGCCGACTCTTGACCAACTGGTCGTCAATCTCAACCGCCTGGCGATAGTACTTCGCCGAACTCGCCCAGTCGCCCGCCTCGCCGAAATAGAGACCCGCCTTCTTGTTCCACGGGACGGTCTTTGGCGCGTCGGGCCAGCGTTTGCCGAAGGCCTCCAGCTCCTGCGCGGCCTCCTTCTTCTCGCCACGCGCGAACCGGCTGTCGATCAACGCCAGTTCCTTCTTCCACTGGATGCTCCCGCCGGACTGGAACAGCACCATCACCGTTCCCATGAACATCAGGAAGACGGAAATCATCACGGTCAGCATGACGCGGCGAACGGTCGCGGCGCTTTGCTCGCTCGTGCTGGGGCCGAGCGCCCCGCCATCCTGTGGAGCGTCGTCAACCTCCGTGGAAGCCGGGGGCGTCGTGGTTACTTTGACTGTCTTGCGTGTGCGACGTGCCAAGCGGCTGCTCCCTGCCCATGAGGCGGACTGGATCGAGCCAGCAAGGGGCCGATCAGGACAACGGCAAACTGCCGATGGCGCGCGTTACCGCCTCCACCAGCGACTCGAAGGATCGGTCCCCCGCCGGTTCGACGGCTTCGGCGATGCCCACGCTCGATAGAGCGCTTGAGGTTCGCGGGCCGATGGACCCAATCACGGCACCACCGAGCAGGCGCTCCTGCGTGCTTCTCTCTAAGCGACCGATGGACTCCACCGCCGAGGGGCTGCACACCAGCACCGCGTCGACGCGACGGCTTCCCAGCAAGCGCCGCACATCCGCGTCATCGGCCTCTCCGCTCGTGCGATACGCCACCGGGTCGCTTACCTGCGCACCGGCCGCTGAGAGTATCTCTCGGATCGTTCCCGCCGTCGCATCTGCTCGTGGATAAAGGACCCGCGCCCCTGCCATGCCTGTCGCGGCAAGCTCGCCCGCCAGGGCGCTGGCCTGCGCGTCGGCTGGGATCAGCTCCACGGTGAAGCCGGTCTCACGCGCCGAGGCAGCCGTTGCCTCGCCGACGCAGGCCACGCGAACCGCCAAACCGGCAGCGTTCGCCCCAATCGCGTTCAAACGCGCGGCGAGAGCCTCGACCGCACGGGAACTCGTAAAGACCAGCCAGTCGAAGCCGCCGCCGACAAGAGCCTCGGTCGCTTGGCGTAGCGGTTCTACATCCTCCGGCGGGAGATGACGCACCAGCGGCAGCACGAGTGGCTGTCCACCGCGGCGACGAATCGCCAGCGACAACGGGCCGTCCGCGTCCTCGTCGCGCGTGACCACGATGGTGCGCCCGCCCAGCGGCCCGCGATCCATCGCCGCCGCTACGGCGACTGCGTGGTCGAAGCCTTCGTTCGGGGGAACCAGGTCGAGCCCGGCAAGGATCTCCTGCGCGCCGCGGACGATCAGAAGCTCCGCAAGCTTGCGCCCGAGCGCTTCCGGTGCGGCGACATCGCCGACCGCGCTCGCTTCCGCCACGCGGTCACCCGCCAGCGAATTGACCCGCCCCATCAGATGCAGGCGCCCGCCCTCGACGGTGCCGAGCGCCCCGAGCGGCAACTGGCATCCGCCGCCGAGCGCCTGAAGGAGCGTGCGCTCCGCCGTGCAGGCTGCTGCGGTCTCGGGATGGTGAAGCCGCGCAAGGGCCGCGAGTGCAATCGCGTCGCCATCGCGGACCTGCAAGCCAAGGGCCCCCTGTCCGGGAGCCGGGAGCATGTGCGCGGGAGCAAAAAAGTGATGCCAGGGGAGCTCGATCCCAAGGCGGTGAATACCCGCCGCCGCCAGCACGATGGCGGTGTAGCCGCCCTCCATCAAGCGCTGGATACGGGTCGGGACGTTGCCGCGCAGTTCCTCGATCCGCAGGTTCGGGTTGCCGTGGCGCAATTGGGCGCGGCGGCGAAGGCTCGACGTCCCCACCACCGATTCGGGACCGAAGGCGAGCCAGTCGACCTCGCGCGCGGCGATCAGCACATCGCGCGGATCTTCGCGCTGAGTGATGGCTCCGAGCGCCAAGCCGGGCGGCTGAAGCGTCGGGAGATCCTTGAGGCTATGCACGGCCAGGTCGATGCGACCGTCGAGCAGCGCCTCCTCGATTTCCTTCGTGAAGACCCCTTTGCCGCCGATGCGGGAAAGGGGCGAATCGAGTACCTTGTCGCCGGTGGTCTGGATGATGACGATCTCGACGGAAAGGCCGGGATTGGCGGTCTCAATGGCGGACGCAACCGCCCGCCCCTGAGCGAGGGCGAGTCGACTGCCGCGTGTGCCCAGGCGGAGAAGCCGGGCGTCAGCCATGCTGAAGGACGTCGACGGGAATCGCGAAGAGCTTCTTCACAAGATCGAGGGATTGTCGCCCCTCCTCGGATTCCAAGTCGAGGGAGCGCACATTCTGCGTCAGGTCGTGCAGGACCGACCGAAGGAGGCTGTCGGAGAATCGTTCGATGCGCTCGCGCTCTTCCGGAGTCCAATCGGCGCCATAACGGGCGATCTGCTGCTGGCGAATCTCCTCCACATGACGACGCAGGACGGTCACCATCGCGGTGGCCTCGCCCGAGTGACGCGAGCGGAGGAACTCACGGGCCTCTTCCTCGACCATCCCGGCGACGAGGGCGACTTCGCCCTGTCGTTGGAGACGGTTCTCAGAAGCGATGGCTTCGAGTTGCTCCAGGGCGCAGACGCTGACCCCTTCGAGCTGGCTACAGGCCGGATCCACGTTACGCGGAATGCTGATGTCGATGAGGAACAACGGGCGTTCCGAGCGCCGGGCAATGATGTCGGCGACGCCGTTGGGCGTGATGATGTAGTGCGGCGCGCCAACGGCGCAGACCACCACGTCGGCCAGCTCAAGGCCTGATTCCAAACGATCCAGCGGCAGCGAACGCCCGCCGAGTTCCTCGGCAATGGCCTCGCTGTGGGCAGCGGTGCGATTCAGGATGTAAAGTTGGCCGATGCCTTCGTCCACGAAGTGACGTGCGGCTGCGCGGGCCGTCTCGCCAGCGCCAATCACCAGAAGGGTCTTCGAGCCCAAATCAGCAACTTGCTCGCGGGCCATCCGATGGGCGATCGAGGCCACGGAAACATTGCCGCGGCTGATGTTCGTTTCCGAGCGGACCCGCCGACCGAAGCCAATGGCGCGCGACAGGAGCATGTTCAGGGTTCCGCCGATGGTCCCGGCGTTGAGGCCCGACTCGTAGGCCCGTCTCACCTGGCCGAGGATCTCGGCCTCACCGACCACGAGCGACTCGATCCCGGCGGCAACGCGCAGCAGGTGCCGCGCCGCCGCTTCGTTCCGATGGCTGTAGCTGTGCGAGTGCAGTTCCTTTGCGAGTCCCGCCTGGCGACGCGCTTCGAGACGGGCAAAGATCGCCTCGCGGGTGCGCGCGGCGTCCTTCGTCACGACGTAGAACTCTGTCCGATTACAGGTGGAGAGCCCGGCGATCTCTCTCGCCAGCCCGCTGTCCTTCACTTCGCGCAAAAGCCCAAGCAGGTCCTCGCCAGAGATACTGGCGGCCTCCAACAGGCTCATGGGAGCGTTCTGGTAATCGAGTCCAAAGCAGTGCAATGTCACTTTGAGTTTAACTCCTGATGGATCAGCCTCTCATGAAGCATCACCGTCGGGTGGAGCAGTAGATTGAGGAAACGGGTGCCAAAGGCCCCACCAGCCTCGACTGCCTTGCCGCGCCAATTGACCGCAACCGTCCATGGACCTGCCAACCCGACCCGGCTGAGCCCAACCAATCGGAGCGCCAGAATCGATAGCACACAGTGGAATGGCCCAATCCACCGCCCCAGGCGGGACGTGTAGAGCGAGATGCCGTGATCGAATTGCAACCAACCGTTCATGTTCGCCGTGCGAGGAAAGGTCGACCCAACAAACCTTCGAAGTGTGAACCACCATCCGGTGCCAAGGCGAGTCGAAAATCGTGCCAGCGCCACCGCCTCGTCACTTTTCCGGCAAAGTAAACGTCCCCAATTCCGACTGGGATACGGTCCCCTCGCTGGCCAGACGATCGCAGAAGAACTTCATGCGCGCCAACAGCTCGGCTCCGACATGGTGTTCAATCCCCTCGGCGTCGTTGACGGCCTCCTCCTCGGGGAGTCCTAGTGCCAGCAGGAAACGGAGCGTCACCTCATGGCGCTCGCGGCTTTCGATAGCGAGTTTCCGCCCCTCCGCCGTCAGGCTGATGGCCCGGTAGGGCTCCGAATGAATCAACCCCATTGCCTTCAGTCGTTTGAGTGTCTTGTGGACCGTGACATGACTGACCCCCAGAGCCCCGGCAATGTCCGTCACATGAGCGGCCCCGACCCGCTCCTGCATTTCTTCAATGATCTCGACGTAGTCCTCGGCGTTCTCCATGGCGTGGTCGGCCCGACGCTTGGCCGCGGCGCCAACGGAACTCAGGCTAACGGAAGGAGGGCGCTCTTGGCTCATGGCGCGAATCCTTAACGAGGATTAACAACGTATAAAGACCCCCTTCAGACTCCCGTCAACCGGGAAGGCGGAAGGATCTTCCGTGGTTCTGATTCCACTGCAAACCTCCCGCCTGAATGGGCGGCCCTCGCGCCCGGGGGGCGACCCTGGTAAAACTAGCCCGGTCGCAAGGCCCCGAGGCCGCAGCACCGGGAATCGGGTGAATCAGGAATCGCGCGCCGAAGGCGTGCTACTGTTCGCCGTTTGGGCGACAAGCAGGGCGACCCCTGCGGGGCCGAATCGCCGCACATCGCAGGTCCCAGGGCTGCGGCCTTGAGGCCTTGCCCTGGGCTACGAGAAATAGGTGCGCCCTCCGGGCGTGAGGGTCGATTCTTCTACGCATGCGGTCTCAGTGGGGCAAGAACGGGGAACGTTCCGAAATCCATGGACCCGGGACGCCGCCCGCGTACGCCTGCGCGGCGCGAATATGCTCAGGCTCAAGATTGAATGAGCGAATCAGATCTTCCGTAGTCCACCCCTCGCCGAGCTTCTCCAGAATCGATTCCACGGAGATCCGTCGCCCCCTGATGCGAGCTTTACCACCCAATGTCTCCGGGGTTTGTTCGATCCATTCTTCCCAATTCATAACGGTGCCCTCAGTCTCGGTCACACCTTCTCGGCAACGAGACTTCTCTGTCAAGCAGGAGCCCCGTTCGCACGCCTGCGCCGGAACAGCGAGATCAAGTACAGCACAACAGCTCCTGCGATGGCGGAAACCGCGACGACGAGTCCTCCAGATTCGGCGGGGTTGCGGCTGTCTCCGCCCACCTTCATCGGCGGAAGTGGCGGGCCATCCGGTGCCTTGGCCCAGATGGCCGGATGCGTGTCGGGATGCTCGCCACGCGCCAGCATTTGCTCAAGGTAACGCATCCGCGCGGCCTGACGTTCGTCCGTCGCCTTGCGGGCGGTCGCGTACCATTCCTTCACCTCGTCTTGATCCTCGATGGGGGAATAATGCCGAGACTCGATCACCGCCAACAGCTCCTCGGGGCCAAATCCCGAGACGACAGGATCGAGCGATTTCCGTCCCGCCTCGATCAGCTCGCGCGTCCGCAGGTGAGCCAACTCGGCCACATAGGATCGTCCCTCCGCCGCAAGCACTCGCTCCAGGGTGTGCATGAGATCCACGGACTCCGCTCCGGCACCGAGCACGACCAGGCCGGTGAGGCCCGCGGGCGCGTCGGAGATCCCGAGACGCTTGAGCATTACATTATCGCCGCGAGCACGGACCCGTTGAAGTTCCGAAGCCATTTCGGCGGGGAGCGTCATCATGCGCGGCGATTCTTCCCCCGGAGGCTCCAACAACCAGTCGATGGCGAAGAGTTGGTAGCGCTCGCGACCAAAATGGGCGTCGGGGTTCAGGTCGATCGCCGCGGCGATGAGGCGGCGCCCCTCCTGAAGATCAGACAGGTTGGTTCGATCCGCACCGTCCTTGACCCAGCGGTGTACGTGAAAGGTGCCCAGGTTCGCCAGATAGCGGTACTCGTGCTCCTTGCGAACGGGATCGTCGGGCGCCAGGCGGTCAAGTTGCGATCGTTTCGCCTCCATCGCCGCGATGGCCTCAGCGCTTCGCCCCAGCCGGTCGAAGGCGACGCCCGCATCGTCCCACAGGTCGAGGCGAGTCGGCTCTGTCGCGAGTTCTCGCTCGAGGCGCTTGAGTCTCGCCTCGTAGAACGCAGGAGGAAATCGGTCGAAGCGCCCAAGGATCGCGTTGATCGTGTCCATACGCCCGTCGCTCTCGGCCGCGAGCGTATCACGGTCCCACAGACAAGCCCGCCCGATGGCGGGCACCAGCAGGAGAGCCATCAGGGCGAAAGTCAGAAGCGCCCGCATGGCGGTGACCCCCGAGTAGAATGGCGCAGCTTGTCAGTCGCCATGCGTTGGCGCGAGGGGAATTGGGGGGCGACGCCCCCAATGAAAACTCCCCCACGGATGGAACCGCGGGGGAGTTGGATTGCCGGAGTGCGGCGTGGCTTAGTCCTGCAGGACGCTCCAGTCCTGAACGCTGACCGGTGCGTCGCCGATGTAGAAGGTGCCGAACTGGGTCACGTTGGGGATCTGCACACTGTTGCCGACCGGCGTGAGGCCGGTGATGCGCTGCTCCTGCGTGGAGCCGGAGTAGCGAAGCGCCGTCGCAGGAGTAACGCCTGTGGCGTTTGCCGCGTCGAACTGCCAGGTGATCGCGGCGGTCCATCCGGTGCCGAGACCCTGACCATTGATCGTCAGCGCTTCGGTCACGAGCAGGTTGAAGTCGATGTCCGCGGGTCCGGAGGACAAGGCGGGGTTACGCAGGACCTGAATCGTCCCGCCGGGCGTGGCGCCGCTGATCGCGATGGTCACGTCCAAGTCCGAGGTCATCGGCAGCACCAGGGTCTGGGACGATGCCACCAGGGTCTGGGTGGTGCCGTTGGCGGCCGCCGCGACGTGCAACGTCACCGGCGTGGTCGAACTCGTGTTGCCCGCTCCGTCCGTGGCGGTGCCACGAACGGCGAAGGCACCTTCGCTGGCCCAATTGTACGGGAAGCTGCCTGCGATTGGGACTGTTCCCGAATCGGCAAAGGCTCCGCCGACGGGCTGAATCTCCAGGATCGTCGAGGCGATACCCGAGGTGCCGAGGTCGGTGATGTCGTCGCTGACGGTGAAGGGGAAGGCGGTGGAGGTCGCCACCAGCGTGGTGTCGGACGGGGTGGTCAGCGAGATGGTGGGCGGGATGATGTCGTTCGTCCATGCCACGATGCCACCCGCCGTGAAGGGATTGCCAACGCCGTCACTGATGGCACTTCCAACAGTCTTCACGGAGAGACCATAAGCGGCGTTTCCGGCGGTAACGGTGCTGAGGTCGATGGTGTAGGTGTCGCCGTCTACGGCCACCAGCGAGAGGCCGCTGATGTCGACGCCGGAGAGCCCGCGAGTCAGGGCGAGGTCGCTGAGATCGAAGCCCGAGACAGGCTCGGTCCACTGGATGGTCACAACGCCGACCGCGCTGGTACGCGGGGTGGTGATCGGGAGGAAATCGACGCGCGGATATTTGAAGTCGATGGCGAATTCCTCGCTCGGGTTCGTGGTGGCCACCATGTTCACGTTTGCCAGGTTCTGGATCACACGGGCCGGGGCCAAAGCGAGCCTCACCTGGCGTTCGCCGACGCCGCCACTTGTCGCGACCACATCCCACTCGGTCGCGGAGAACTGCGTCGCCGACACGATGCTGTGGGTGCCGGGATCACCGCTGGCCGTCTCCGCGATGAAGTCTGCGGTGCCCACGGTGGTGGCATTCATCTTCTGGGAGAAGGTGACCCGCCAGGTGACCTGCGAATCGGTGGTGGGGCTTGCGCTGGCAGGGGTGAGCCGGGCGGCGCTGGAGATGACCGGCGGAGAAGCGATGATTTCCACAGTGAGCCCGGAGGCCGTGGCGGGTCCCGCATTTCCCGCGATGTCCAGCATCCGCGCCGCAATGTTGTAGATGCCATCGGGGAGGGCATTCGTCGTGGCGGTGAACGGGCTGGTGCCGTTGGTCGTGGTGAGTGTGCCGACAACGGTGTTGGTCGTCAGCGTGTCCAGGAGCTCGACCTTCCAATTGGCAGCGGCGCCTGTGAAGGGCACCGAGAAGCTGGCGGTGTTGTCGCCGGTGATGTTGTCGGTGCTGGAGACGCCGGTGTCGCTCGCGGTGACGAGGTCAGGGGTGGCCGTCGGTGCGCCCGGGGCAACCGTGTCGATCGTCATCGTGATGTTGCCGCTCGCGGCGATATTGTTCGCCTGGTCGATGGCGCGCGCGTTGATCTGGGTGTAGGCTGCGTCGGCAAAGGCAACCGCGTTCTGGATCTGGAAGCTGGTGGCGCCGGGGATGACCGTGGCGAGTCGCGTTGTATTGTTCCGCAGCTCGATCGCCACGTCCGACTGGCAGGAACCCGTGAAGATCGGATTGTTGACGTTGGTGATGCGATCGCTTTGGGAGGTACCGCTATCATCCTGCGTGCGGATCGTCAGGCCCGTCGGGGCTGTCGGCGCGACGGTGTCGGTCGTGACCGTGATGCCGGGGCTGAGCGGAGCCAGGTTCCCTGCCGTGTCGGTCACTGCAGACTGGACCAGATAACTGGTTGCCGGGTTGCCAATGAGGGCCGGGGCTGTGGTGAACGTGATGGTCCCACCGGCCGAGGTGGTTCCCGTCTGACGGATGACGCCGTCAACCACGAGAGCGACCAGGGTGCTCGCTGGGCCGGTGACGAGGAAGTCGGGCGTTGTGTCGCTCGTGTAGTTGTCCGTGCTGGCGTTGGTCCACACGGTCGCGTCGCCCGAATCGGTGGCGGCGGTCATATCGGGCTCGACCGACGACACCGTGGTGGGGGCCGTCGTGTCCAGCGTCACCGTCCGTGCCGCAGTGTTGAGCACGGTCACCGAGTCGTTGGTGACCTCGACCGTGTACGCATAGGGTCCGTCGACAGCGGGCATGGTGTCGGTGAAGTTCACCTTATTGGCGGCGTCCGCGATCGCCGTGGCGACTTCCACGCCGCCACGAAGCAGGCGGACCGAGGCACCGGCCTGCGCTGTCACATCAAGTTGGATCGTCTGAAGGCGCGTCAGGTTATCCGTGGTGGATGTACCCGTGTCGAAGGCGGTGTTCAGGTCGGGCGGGCCCGACACATAGTAGATGATGCCGGTATTGTAGGCGTCCTGTGCCGCGAAGCCGGACAGGTCGGTGACGTTCATGTTGCCGAATGGAAGCGCGTCGAGACGGAAGGCGCCATCGTTGTTGGAAACCGTGAGTGGGACGTTCACCAGTCCCGTTCCCGGGTGCGAGGGCGTTCCAACCGTGGGAGCGGTGGCCACGAATCCCGAGAGTCGCGTGGCGGTGAAGTCAGTGTTGGCAACCGTGCCGACCGTCAAACCTTCGCTGAACGTAACACGATAGGTGATGATCTCCGACGCATCGCCCGCAATCGGCCGCTGGTCGGCCGGTGTGACCCGTGTCACCGACTCAACGAAGGGCGTGTTGTCGATGATCCGGAGGTCGTTGAAGTACACGCGGTTCGCGGTCGCGAGCCCCGCTCCGGTGCTGTGGAATCGGACGTTGGCGATCGCGGTCGATCCATTCAGGGCCCCGGAATAGGTGCTGCCGACGCCTTGCGCGTTGGCCACGCGGAGCTGATAGGTCGATGAGGATTTGAGTCGAAGCGTGAGGTGGATGCCCTCATCCGTCACGGTAAGGGTAGGCCGCCCGGAGGTCCCGTCCGCCGGGACAAGGGAGGCACCATCCGTGAATGAGTAGTGGGTGCTGCTGTCGGTCGCCACCAACTCGAAAAGCACGTTGTTGCTGGCGTCGCGGAACTGGAAGCCTGCGGAGCCGCCCGCTGCGATGGTCCCGTTATCGAACGAAACGGAGATCTGGTCCTCGTCGCCGAGGGCACTCGTAATGGGGCGAATCGCCTCGGAGACGAAACTGGAGTTCGCTTCGAGATAAAAGGCGGCGCCCGCCGAAGTGTCGATGTCGGCCACCGTGTCGGAGTTGCCATCGCCGTTGGTGGTGGAGCTGGCGATACCGAATCCGGTGTCGGCGGAGGCGGTGGTGACCGTCCAGGCCCCGAAGCCTGTGCCGCCATTGTCGCCTGCATCCCAGGTGGGGGCGTAGGCGGCGCTTCCTGCGGAGTCCGACGCCTGCAAAGCGGTCTGGAGCGTCGTGATGGCAGTCGTGTTGGCTGCGACGTTCCCCGCGCCAATGGTGGCTGTTCCGTTGAGGACCCAGTTACCAGCGGTGGTGACGGTCGCCCGCTCGGTTGAGAGGCGTGTCGCAGTATTGTTCGTTGGTGCGCCGAGATTCGTCAGCTGCCACGCCGGAATCGCTGACAGGAATGCCCCGGTGCCTGTTCCCAGGTCAACGGCCCGGCCGCCGATCGTGAGGGAGACAGCGAGCGCGTCGGTATCGACCCAGATGATGTCGTTTGTCTCGACATTGCCAACCGTGCCGTTGCCCGTCATGTGGGTGGCGTTGGTGGTGCGGATCTGGATGACCCAGTCGCCTGCGACAGGATCCAGCAACAGGTCCTCGGTGGCGACCGCTCCGGAACCGCCCAAGACAATGATCGTGCCGCGGGGGAAAATGGGGGCGATGCGCTGCATGTTGGTGAAGCGGTAGGCCGAGGCCTTCGCGGTCTTCAGCGTCGCTGTATCGCCGACATAATAGCTGTTGAGTTCCTCCGCCGTCATGTCCCGCTGCACGATGAGTTCAATGAACTCGTCGCCCGTCTCAAGATTGCCGCCGCTGAAGTAAACCTCGTTGACCAGCAGGGGCTGGGCGGTGGCAACGCCGGCGGAGGCGAGGCATGCGGCAAGCAGCGCGGTACGGAGCCGTGGGGAGGCACCGGGAGGGGTTGGTATCGTCGAGCAAAATGCAGCTTTCATCTGAAGTCGTCCTTTCACTGGCGGGTGAGAGCGAACATCCCCGGAGGCAACAGCCTCTGGAATCCACGGGTTGGATCGTCGCTCGGCAGGTGGATGGAAGAAGGTGGGGTCTGCCATCACGGTGGGTGGATGTAGCAACGGGGGCGGCTTGATTGCCACCCCCGTGCGGTCCTCAGTCAAAGCGTGTTCATCGCCTCACGGGAAGGGGATGTAGGGGATGTTTCCGATGGCGAAGTTGTAGAGGATGACGGCGTCGATATTGTTGATGAGACCGTCACGGTTGATGTCGCTCTCGCCGCGGGCAATGTAGCGGAAGTCGGTGATGCCGAGGAAGGCTTCGAGGATCAGGACTGCGTCGGCGTTGTTGAGGATACCGTCGCTGTTGGCATCGCCGAAGGGCGGGAAGCTGTAGGCGTTGGCCGGATCGGCGCCGCGGGACACTTCGTAGAAGTCCGAGATACCGTCGCCGTCGCTGTCACGCTCGTTGTCGTTCGGATCGTACTGGGCGATCAGGCCGTCGCCGTCCAGATCGGCCGTGTTGATCGTGCCGGGGGTTGCCGCAACCAGCGGGTCGGTGCCGTTGGCGACCTCGATGCTGTCGACGATGCCGTCGCCGTCGGTGTCCGCCAGGTTGGGGTTGGTGCCGAGGGAGATTTCCACGGCGTCGGAGAGGCCGTCACCGTCCGTATCCTCAACGAGGAACGGCTCGACGCGGGGTGTGCCGAGGTTGACGCCAGTGGAGACGATGGCGCCGTTGCCGTTGAAGACGCCGGCGTCGTCATCGGGACCCGTTGCATCGCCCCAGTAGTTGTCGAGCGCCTGAACGGTGCCCGAGCCGGGGACCGTGTTGCGAACGCCGGTGCTCTTGGCGAGGGTGCGTCCGGCCGCATCGAAGTTGCAGGCGATGAGGTTCACGTTGTTCGGGTCGCCTTCCACCTGAACCGCCGTGTCGTGGTTCACGAAGTCGCCGTCGACGAGCGAGGCGTCGCCGCTGGTGATCTGGATGCCGTAGAGCGAGTTGCCGCGGAAGACGGCGCTTTGCAGTTCGAGGGAGCCACCGTTGGTGATCAGAGCGCCGACCTCGTTGTCGTTGATGGCGGTGCCGATCAGCTCAAGGCTCGCGTCCGGACCGTCGCAAACGACGCCGACAGTGCTGTCGGAGAGCTCGGAGCCGCCGAAGGCCTTGCCGATCACCGGCGTCTGACCCTTGGGGGTGCCAGTGCGGTCACGGTCCACCTGGTCGACGTCCCACAGGTAGTAGCAGCCACGGTTCGCGTTGACGATGCGGACGCCCACCAGCTCGGAGCGGGAAGGGGTCGTCGTGGAGGCGAAGATGCCCTGCTCTTCCGCGATGTTGAACGTGGAGTTGCGCAGGTAGAAGTCCTCGACCGTGACGGTGGTGGCGGTGCCGCCGTTGACCTGGGCCACGATCTTGTTGTAGAGACGCTCGGCGATCATGGTGCAGGGGATGGCCACACCGTTGTCCGCCGGATCGGTCTCGCCGGTCACGTAGGGGGAGCTGGGCGGGTAGCTCAAGGTCGCCACGGGAAGGCCGGTGGTCGGGCTGATGTACTGCTGCTTGTTGACGAAGATCACCGCCGAGGCGCCGGCGTTCTGGGCGTTGAGGGCGGGAACGCGCAGGTCATACTCCGTGCGATCCTGAACGGTGTCACCGTCGGTGTCGATCCAGCCGCAGGGGTTGTTGTCCTGGAGTTCGAGGATGGCCACGCCACCGGCGAAGTAGTTGGGCGCGAACGGAGAGCAGCCGGTCTCGTTGCCGGTGGGCGGAAGGACGACCTGGCCGGTGAAGGGGATGGGGCTCGGGGCGCCGGGCGTCAGGACCTCGTCGATATCCCAGGTGGCCGGTCCGCCGGTGTAGTCGTTGCCGATGCCGGAGACAGTGATCTTGCCCTGGGCGGCAGAGCGGCTGAGGAACACCGCGCCGTACTCGATGTTCTCGATGAGTCCACCCTGGATGCGGGGAACCTGCGTGGTAAGGTTGTTCTGGAACTGGAATCCGTAGAAGGCGTTACGGACCGTGTTGCCAGCCAAGGTCGCCCGGATGTTCTGTCCGGCTGCGGTGCCGTTCGAGACGATCGCGACGCCGGTCGTGCGGTTCCTGCTGGTGCCCTCAACCACGTTGTTCTGGAAGGTGAACGGAGAGGCGTTCTGGTAGATCAGGTTGTGGAAGATACCGTAGTTGGTGAAGTCCTTGATGCGATTGTCGCTGAAGCTTCCGCCGATGCCAGCCTGCCAGATATTGTTCGACTGGAAGCCGATGTAGGCTTCATCGATCAGGTTGTTCGTGAAGTTGGCGTAGCCGTTATCCTTCACATAGGCGCCGGTGTAATACTGGCCAGCGATGTAGTTGTTGCGGACGGTGCCATTGTCGGCGCGGTTATAGAAGCCGATGCCGTAGGCCGTGATGTTGAGGACGCGGTTGTTCTCGATGAGGACGTCGTCGGCGAGGTCGGTGCCGCCGCCGTTGGTGCGATTGAGGCCATCGACGAAGATGCCGAGGTCGGCGTTGGTCTCAGCACCACTGGCGACGATGGAGATCCCGCCATTCACCGCGGGGTTGTCGCCATTGATCGTGAAGCCCGCGATGCGGACGCTGTTGGCGTTCACGCGGATCACCCACGTGGAGGTGCCAACGGCGATGGCGTAGTCGGGAACCGTATCAACCGAGGTCGTGACGATGATGGCTTCCGGTGCGCGGGAAGTGTTCTGGGCGAGGGTGGCAACCGTGCCGCTGACAGCGCTCGTGTCTGCGTTCGGTCCGAGCAGTTGCAGCCCGTCTTTCCCTTCGGGAATCAGGAGGCTTTCCTGATAGGTTCCAGCGGCGACCTGGATCGTGTCCCCGGCCGCAGCCGCCGTGATGGCCTCTGCGATGGTGTTGTACGGGGCCGCAAGGGTTCCTGCCTCAGCACCGGCAAACGCTGCATCGACATAAATTGTTGCACTCAATGCACCAACGGGCAGGGAGGCAGCAAGAACCGCCGCTGCCAAGCGGCACTTCAATGGGGACTTCATAGGGGACAGTCTCCTGACTAACGTGAGGTCCAAGGTTCCGACCAGCGCATAGGGGTGCGCTGCCGCGATTACAAAGTAGTTGGAACTGCATGGCCGGTTTATATTTGCGGAATTTCTGGCTCGGCAAGCCCAATCGGATTGGCCTCCAGGCAATTCTTTGGGGGATCCCGAGGTTCCTTTGGCACTGTTCGGAAATGGCTCGTAAGTTCTGAATTCGGACCACTACTCCTCCGCCAAGGGCGTGGCCGCTGGTCTTTTTCCGGAGCTTTATGCTTAAGATTTGTGAGGTACGTCGACCCCGGTTGGGAATCGTAAAAGCCCGCGAGCGGGAGGCGCCATCGCCCCCCGCTCGCGGATGTGTGCTTCTCGATTGATGAGGGAGGTTCCGTTCCTTGGAATCCCGGAGGGAGCCGCGCCGGGGCGTTCCCTTAGCCCTTCACGTCCACGAGACTCTTCTCGTCCAGGGCGGGCAGGTTAACCATGCTGCGGAGGCGGTCGGTGCGGGCCTTGAGTTCGCCCGGCTTGATGCTGAGCAGACGCTTAAGGCTGAACTCCTCCACCACGAACGAGGCCATGCACGAGCCCACGTGGACCGCCCGCACCAGGTTGTCGTCGGTCACTTCGCCGAGATGTGCCAGATAACCCACCATCGCGCCCGCAAACGTGTCGCCCGCGCCGGTCGGGTCCTTCAGATGGTCCAGCGGATAAGCGGGGAAATAGACGATGCGGTCCTTCTGGAAGAGGAGCGCGCCGTGCTCGCCCTTCTTGAGGACAACCGTCTTGGGGCCGAGCTGGAGCAGCTCGCGCCCGCACTCGATCAGATTCACCTTCTCGCAGTACTGGCGCGATTCGCCTTCGTTGACCAGCAGGATGTCGCAGCGCCGGATCACGTCGGTGAGCTGTTGCTTGTAGCCTTCGATCCAGAAGTTCATGGTATCGATGGCGACCATCTTGGGGTTACGCACCTGGTTGAGCACATCGAGCTGGAGGGCCGGATGGATGTTCGCAAGAAACACGAAGGGCATGTTGCGCTGGGCCTCGGAGAGCACCGGCTTGAAGTCCGCGAAGACATTCAGCTCCGTGGTGTTCGTGACCGCCTGGTTCATGTCGCGGGTGTAGTAACCGGACCAGTGGAAGGTCTTGCCGCCCTTGATGACCTGCATGCCGGAAAGGTCGATGCCGCGCTTGCGGAAGTTCTCGACCGCGTCGGGCGGAAAGTCGTCGCCCACGACCCCCACGATGGAAACGTCCGTGAAGTAGGAAGCCGCCGTAGCCGCATAGGAGCACGATCCGCCAAGAGCCTGGTGAACGGTGCCGTGTGGGGTTTCGATGGAATCGAGGGCCAGGGAGCCAACGACGAGTGCCTTCGCCATGGGAGGGTACTTCCTTTCCGTTTTCAGTGTCCGGCGGTCGCCAAGACGGGGAGGAGTGGACAGACCCACCTCGCCGGGGTCAAGCGTTGGAATCCCCGCCGGTGGATCACGACTCGCTAGAGTTCGGGCAAAGGGCGGTTTTTTCATCCTGGAGACGCACCACCGCCAACGCCGCGGCGTCCTTGGTGTACGAGTGGCGCGGTTGGCAGGCGCCAGGAAACCAGAAGGGATAGTGGGTATGGACCCGATGCAGGATGATGCGGAACTGGTGCGGCTCGCACGCGGAGGAGATCGCCGGGCGGTCGAAACCCTCGTCGATCGTCACTACGAGGGTGTCCGCGCCGAAGGCCTACGGCTGCTTCGCACGACGGAGCGGGCCGAGGACCTGGCGCAGGAGACCTTCCTTCTCGCAACGCTGCATCTGGGGAAGCTGCGTGAGGACGCACGCTTCGGAGGCTGGGTGCGAACCATCGCCCGCAACCTGGCGCGCACCTGGTTGCGGTCCGATCAACGCGGGGCGCGCCTCGCCAACCGAGTGAACCTGGAGGACATCGCCATGGATCAGTTTCCCGACGAGGCGCCCTCGGTGCCCGAGCAGATGATCTCGCGCCAGGACGTCGAGGCACTGATGCGGGCCATCTCCACCCTCCCGTCATCGGATCAGGACATCGTCCGGCGCCACTACCTGCAGCACGAGAGCCAGCGTCAAATCGCCGAAGACCTGGGTGTAAACCACACCACGGTCTCGCGGCGGCTCGACGCAGCACTGCGACGCCTGCGCGGTACCTTGGAGGGAAGCTCGGCTGGATCGCAGCGCGCCAAGCTCCTCTGCGGGGCAGTGGTTGCCATGCCGGCCGCCGCCCGCATGGCCCTCGCCCAGGAAACCGCCACTGAGGTCGCCCGCCTCTCCCTTCCCACCTGGTTACACCTGCCCCCGTCACTCGCACCCATCCTCATCGGAGGTCTTGCCATGACCGGCATCCAGAAGTCCATCGCCGTGGTCGTCGCCGTCATCATCCTTGCAGCAGGGGGCTATGGACTCCTCCATACCCCGTCCGATCCTCCGCCGCCGACACGCATCGTCGAGGTCACCACCGGCCGCGAGACATCGCTCGAACTAAAGCCGGGGGAATCCGTTCGTCTCACCTTCGACACCCTCAACTATCCTCAGAACGACATGGCGAAGTATGTGACCGACTACGCGACCGTCGACCTGGTTGCGGGCGAGGCGGGAGAGGTGAACGCCCGCCTGGTGAAGCGCACCGGGGAAACGGAATCACTGAGCCTCGGCAGTGCACGCCCCGCCGTGGCGAACATCCATGTCTGGCAGGAGATGAACCTGCTGCTCGTCTCAACCCTCGCGGTGGAAAAGAGCAAGGACGGCGCCCGTGTCACATACTTCCGCGCCAATCGGCCGGACCTTCTTCCCGCTGCCAAGGGACTGGAGGCGCGCGTCGAAAAGGGGCAGATTTCCCGCGACCAGTACGTCCGCGAGGCCCGCACCCTCCTCGCCGACAACGGGCTCCTCCCGCAGAACACAACCGCTCGCGACGCAATCGTCAGGCTCCTCGCCGAATGAGCGGAGCGCTGGGATACGATGGGGCGGTAGCCGGGATGACGGACCTTGACCCGACCGCCCCACCTGCCGAAGGTGCAACCGTTCGATGACTTTTCTGCATGCCCCGGAAAGGCCCGCTCCGTGTCCCGTCGTCTCGCCGACCTGCTCCAGCTTTCCCCCCACCCCGAGGGAGGTGCCTACCGCGAGTTCTGGCGCTCGCCCGCGACAATCGCCCACCCGGGCAACGGAGCGCCGCGATCCGCCTCCACGGGCATCTACTTCCTCCTGCGCGAAGGCGAGTTCTCCGCCCTGCACGAGGTCCGCTCCGACGAGTTCTGGATCCTGCTGGATGGCGGCCCGCTGGAGCTTCACTGCATCGCGCCGGACGGTGCCCATTCCGCCCGCATCCTCCATCGCGGCGAAGCGGGCAAGGCCCCCGATCCGATCCACGTGGTCCCCGCCGGACACCTTCAGGCCGCCCGCCCGTGCCATGGCGTCGAGTATTCGCTCTGCTGCTGCATCGTCGCGCCGGGCTTTGACTTTGCCGACTTCCGCATGCCCCCTGCCGAGGAACTGATCGCCCGCTTCCCCGACCTGGAGGACTTCATCGCCAGCCTGACCCGCCAGCGCGCCATCGCCTGGCAATGATTCAGGTTCGTTTCCTCTCTATCAGCCCCAAGGTTTGGCGCGAAGGACCGATCCTTCACGCCCGCACCAACATGTTCGTCATCCTGTGCCGCCTCGGTCTCCGCTGGACCAGCTTTCGCGCCGATACCCAACGCCGAGTCTTCGAGGTCACCCGACACAACCTCTGGTTCTTCCCCTCCACCCGCACCATCTCCTTCGACCATGTGCGCGAGATCCTCTACCGCTACGAGGACCCCTTCAGCTTCATGCAATGGATCGACCACGCCCGCGACTCGGTCGATTGCTACACGATCGGCCTTCGTCTATACGACGAAAGCGAGCTGCAACTCTTCTCCTGGACCGGAGAAGGCGCCTTCGCCAACGAGTCCCTCTACCACGACCTCTTCTACTGGCAGGAGTTCCTCTTCGACTTCGAGGGCACCCAGAAGAAGGAGTCGCTCGGATTCTACGAGCTGCTCACCGCCATGATCCGTCCACGCGGCAGGCTGATGCGGGAGTGAAGCACCACGCCCTCGTCGTATAGAAAGATAGATGTATAGACAAGATTCCGGATGAAGACACCGGAAGCCTTTCCCTGCCGTTGGAGGATTGCATGCGTCCTCCGTGCGGAGTCACCCACGAGCGCAATCCACCCAACGGCCAAAGGTCACCTTCCATTACCTCACATCTTCACTCCCGGCTTGGGCTGTGGGTTGGTGTAGTCCACCGCCAGCGTGCCGTCGTGGGCGGAGACGGAGATGGTGGCTCCGTCGAGGATGTTGCCGCCGATGAGGGCGCGGGCCACCTGGGTTTCCAGTTCGCGCTGGATCACGCGGCGGAGCGGGCGGGCACCGTAGGCGGGGTCGTAGGCCTCGCGGGCCAGGTACTCGCGCGCCGTGTCGTCGAGCTGGAGCGCGATGCGTCGCAGGGCCAGTCGCTTGCGCAGCATGGCGATCTGGAGGTCGACGATCTGGCCAAGCTCTCCGATGCGCAGCGGCTTGAAGAGCACGATCTCGTCTATACGGTTGAGGAACTCGGGCCGGAAGCCGCCACGGAGCATCGCCATCACTTCGTCGCGCACGCCGGGCTGGATCGTCCCCTGGTCCGTCACGCCGTCGAGCAGGCGCTGGGCGCCGACGTTGCTCGTCATGATGATGACCGTGTTCTTGAAGTTGACCGACCGCCCCTGGCTGTCGGTCACGCGGCCGTCGTCAAGGATCTGGAGCAGCACGTTGAACACGTCCGGGTGGGCCTTCTCGATCTCGTCGAAAAGGAGCACGCTGTACGGCTTGCGGCGGACCGCCTCGGTGAGCTGACCGCCCTCTTCGTAGCCGACATATCCGGGGGGCGCGCCGATGAGCCGCGAGACGCTGAACTTTTCCATATACTCCGACATGTCTATACGGACCATGTTGTCCTCGCTGTCGAAGAGCGCGGCGGCGAGGGCCTTTGCCAGCTCGGTCTTTCCGACGCCGGTGGGGCCGAGGAAGATGAAGCTGCCGATGGGGCGGTTGGGGTCCTTGACCCCGGCGCGGGCGCGGAGCACGGCGTCGGCGACGAGGCTCACGGCCTCGTCCTGACCGATGACGCGCTCGTGCAGCGTTTGCTCGAGGCGCAGCAGCTTCTCGCGCTCGCCCTCGACAAGGCGCGTGACCGGGATGCCGGTCCAGCGCGAGACGATCTGGGCGATTTCCTCCTCGCTGACCTCCTCGCGCAGGAGCCGCTGCGTGGCGCTCCCCTGCTCGGAGGCACGCTTCTCCTCCGCGGCCAGCTCCTTCTCCAGCTCCGGCAGCCTGCCGTACTTCAGCTCGGCGGACTTGTTGAGGTCATAGCTGCGCTCGGCGGCCTCGATCTCGTGGCGCAGCGCCTCGATCTTCTCGCGCAGCTCGCGGACCTTCATGATCTCGCGCTTTTCCGCCTCGTACTGGGCGCGCATCCCATCGGCCTGCGTGCGCTGCTCCTGAAGTTCCTTCTGCAACTGGGCCAGGCGGTCGCGCGAGGCCGCGTCACTTTCCTTCTTCAGCGCCGCCTCCTCGATTTCAAGCTGCATGACACGACGCTGGGCCTGGTCCAGCTCCGTCGGCATCGAGTCGATCTCGGTGCGGATCATGGCGCAGGCCTCGTCCATCAGGTCGATGGCCTTGTCCGGCAGGAAGCGATCCGTGATGTAGCGATGGGAGAGCGCGGCGGCGGCCACCAGCGCGTTGTCCTGGATGCGGACGCCGTGGTGGACCTCGTAGCGGTCCTTCAGTCCGCGCAGGATCGAGATGGTGTCGTCGACATCGGGCTGGTCGACCAGCACCGGCTGGAAACGGCGCTCGAGGGCCGCGTCCTTCTCGATGTGCTGGCGGTCCTCGTCGAGTGTCGTGGCGCCAACGCAGCGCAGTTCCCCGCGCGCCAGCATCGGCTTGAGCATGTTGCCCGCATCGAGCGAGCCCTCCGCCTTCCCGGCGCCCACGATCGTGTGCAGCTCGTCGATGAAGAGGATGATCTCCCCTTCGCTCTGCTTCACTTCGTTGAGCACTGCCTTGAGGCGCTCCTCGAACTCGCCGCGGAACTTGGCGCCGGCCACGAGCGAACCCATGTCGAGCGCGAAGAGGGTCTTGTCGCGAAGGCCCTCCGGCACGTCGCCGCGCACGATGCGATGGGCCAGGCCTTCGACCACGGCGGTCTTGCCGACGCCCGGCTCGCCGA
>WGMQ01000014.1 GCA_016125005.1 bacterium
CGGGCCGTTGTCCAGCGCAGGCGTTTCCAGCGGCGCGATGTTCGGTCTCTCGAGCGGCGCGCTCTTCTCGGGCTCGCTCCTCAGCAGTGGCGCGTTCGGACTCTCGAGCGGCTCGTTGTTCAGCGCCGGGGCAGGCGGCGAGGGCGCCGTTCAGTTGGCTTCCAAGGAGCGCCGCGGCGATTTCTGGCTGGAGGTTGGCGTTGACGTGATCGTCTACGGCGCTACGGAACCGGACGCCAAGGTCACCTTCATGGGCCAGGAAATCCGCCTGACGCCCGACGGCACGTTCCGCGTTCGCATGGTCCTGCCGGACACCACGATCGAGTTCCCCATCGAGGCGGAGAGCGCTGACGGCGAGCACCACCGCGCTGTGAAGCCCGTGGTCAAGCGCCACACCGAAGGCGACCCGCGCAAGCCGCTCTGACGCAAAACAGCAAAGCCAATCCATCGTGGCCGGGAGCAATCCCGGCCACTTTTTTTGCCCATGCATTCTTGCGCGGAGGCTGATCAAATCGGCCTATCATGCAATCCGGGTTTTCCACAGCCTCGCCCGGTCAAGGAAGTCGCTTGACTATCTTTCTATACAGCTATACACGAGGAGCACTCTACAACTGGAGGCCAAAAACATGGCAGCACCAGCGCAAAAACTCCTCACCGTTCGGCTTGAGGAAGACTTTCACCAGAAGGTTCGCATGGCCACCATCGCCCATGAAACGACGATGGCAGAGGTCGTTCGCGCCGCGCTCGAAGCGTGGTTGAAGACCAACGGTGCGAAGCCGAAGAAGGCCGCACCGGCGGCGAAGCCCGCCAAGGTCGTGAAGGTCGCCAAGGCTCCCAAGGCATCCAAGCCCGCGAAGGCCGGCAAGTCGGCCAAGAAGGACGGCGGGAAAAAGAAGAAGAAGTGAGCGGTCGGGCCTAGAAGGTAAGCTCGATCACCCGTTCCTGGCGCTTGCCGTCCACGACCAGTTCGACCGTGGCGGATTTCATCTTGTCGATGGACTTGAGGTAGATCTTGTAGATCTGCCCCTTGAAGCGTTCCTCGCGGAATTCACCGATCTTCATGGTGAAGTCCTGCTTGGACTTGGTGTCCTGGAAGACAGCGAACTTGGACATGGGTCCAACGACGCGCCAGAACTCCGTCACCTCGCGAATGTCGGGAGGTGGCGGCGGGGTGGGCGCTGGCGTCTGGGTCGGCGTGGGCTGGGGAACAAGAGTCTCGAAGATGTTCACGGTGCCGAGGTGGGCGAACTCGCTGCTCTCGGCCTGGCCGTTCCGCGCGTCGTTCGCCATGGCCTGGGTGACTGTGTCCTCCAGGGCGTCGATGGGGGGACGCCCGGGTAGCTTGCGCTCCTCCAGGATGATGGATAGCGCCAAGGCGGCGATGATGGCGAAGAGCGCGGCGTTGATCCACACGATGCGGTTGGGCGTCATGGTTGAATCTCCTTAGCGGGTCGGGCGGCGGGTGGTGCGCCGGGCGGGGCGTTCGGCGATTCGGGAAACGACGATGCTCGATTCAATGACGTCGCGGTCGCGGGCGCTGCGCAGGTCCACGTCGCGGAAAATCAGGCCCGCGTCCTCATAGGAGCGCAGCAGCTTCACCGTGTCGGCGAAGGTGCCCTGCGTCTTGATGCCGACGCTCAGCAACTGGTAGTCCTCGACTCCCTCGATGTCCTCGGCGGTGGCGCGGATGGGCGGGAACTGGAAACCGAGCTTCTGCGAGATGTCGTAGACCTCCGACGTGAACGCGAGGGTCGGTGGAAGTTCCTTGTTCTCGGCCGAGGGAATCTGGCCGATGCGGCTGTAGCGATAGCGAACGTCATAGATGCTCTCGAGCGAGCGGAGGTTCTGCTTGAAGAGCTTTTCCTCGCGCGCTGCATCGCCAGCACCGGCACCAGTCGAGCCCCCGACGTTATCAAGCAGGCCGAACTGGAAGACGGCGAAGATGACGACCGCGGCCACCGTGCCCATCATGAGCATCCGCTCTCTGGGTTTCATGTTCTTGAGCATGAGTTACTCCTTCTCCTCGGCGGTGTCGGTGTCCGGGTTGAAGAGGCGGCAGTTGATGCTAAAGGTCCAGACGCGGGGCCGGTTGCGACCGAGCGAGTCGCTGGGCTGGCTTTGCGGGATGCCCACCTCGCCGAAGAGCGGCTGTTCCTTCCACGAGAGTTTCTGCATGTAGTCGGCAAAGAGGCTGATGTCCTCCAGATCCAGCGCCATGCCCTCGACAGTGATGTCACCGGCCTGCGTGAACTTAAAGTTCGAGAGAGTGAGCCGGCCCTTCCTGTCCGTGGAACCGATGGAAGGGAAGGTGGTGAGCTGGTCGAGGACATAAAGGGGGCTCGCCTGATCTTTGCGAATCTGCTCGATGATCTCGAGGCGTTCTTCCTTCAGCTCGATGTCCTCGACGAGGGGACGCATCTCGCGGTTGTAGGAAAGGTAGCGCTTGCCAAGCTCGCTGGAGTGACGCGCCTGCATGTCGAAGGCGAGGTACACCAGCACGAGCGTGATCAGGACCATCGCGGCGGAAACCATGAGGAGGAGGCGACGCTCGGAAGCGGCCTGCTGCTCGAGCACGATACGCGGCAACAGATTGATGCGGTCGTCGTCCGCCTCGGCCGAATCCTCCCGCGCGACGAGCCTTTCCAGCAGCCCGACGCAGTTGGCCACGCCGGCGATATGCTCGGCGGAAATGTCCTTCGCGCGCGCCAAAGTGGTGCCCGGCAGGAACGGAACGACGGAGATGCCCAGATTCATGGAGATCGAGCCGGCAAGTCCGTCTATACGAGTCCCTTCGCCGCTCAGGTAGGCGATCTTCGGCGCGGGAACGTCGTGCTCGCGGCTGGCGAACTCGATGGTCTGACGGACGAAACGCATCAGCCGGACGATCCATTCCTGCATGGCGGGGTTCTCGACCTCGACCTCCAGCCAATCATTTCCTGCCGCCTGCGTCTCTTCGGCGAGGCGGTCGAGGCTGATGGTCTGCGATCGAGCCGCCTCAAGGGCGCCGTCGCGAAGGATGCAGATCTCGGCGGAGTGACGGCCGATGTGCAGCAGCAGGATCGAATGATCGTGGTCGGAGGTGGGCTTCACCTCGGAGAGGAACGCACGCGTAAGCGAGATCGAGGAGACCTCGGCAACGACCGCCTCCAGACCGATGGCCTTGCTGGCCTGGAGAGCGAACTCGATGACGGGTCCGTCGACAGCGGCCATGAGCACATGGGAGCCTAGCTCCCCTTCGGATCGGATGATGCCGTGGCTGATGACGTGGCGGTCAGCGTTGAAGGGGATAAACTTCTCCGCTTCGAACTGAACCATGCCGGCGAGTTCCGTCGGATCGGTCGAGGGCAGTTGTGCGGTGCGGACGATGGCCTGCTGCTTGGGCAGCAGGATTCCTCCCACGGCGCCGGCGAGGCGGACGCGGTCGAGGGCCTTGCGGATCCGCTCGATGCGCGTGGCCTGCCCTTCCTCGTCCTTCCCAAGGTCGCCCAGCTCCACCGAGGACACGGCCTCGATGGTCAGTGGAGCCTTCTTCGTCTTGGAAGCCACGAGGAGCTTTGCCTCGGCTTCGGTCAGTTCCAGGATAGCGTATTTCGCCATGAGCGGTTCCGGGGAGTTTGGTTCCTTAGTCGATTCTCATCTGGATGATGCGGACGGCAGGGTATCGGACGATCAGTTCGTTGTTCTTGTCGGTACGACGTTCGGTGCGCGCGGAGTTGCGCTCAAGCCGATCTTCGGCCCGATCCGTGGCCTCGAACGATTCGTTGCGCGTCAACTGCTCCAGCTCGCGGTTGACGATTGCCTCGATGCGAACCTTCGCCCCCTGGTACTCGCCGATGGAGACAATGCGGAAGAACGAGCTGGAGACGGTCACCGGGTAGAGGTTCTGGGCGATGCTGACGACGCCGGCGACTTCGCCGTTTGCCTGAAGCTCTGTCATGTCCTTGATGGCGTTGTCGTTGTCGATGTCGTCGTCGCGGTTGCCGCGGCGATTTTTGACGACGCTCTCGGCCCAACTATCGCCGGTGGTGTTCCCGGCTCCCTCGGCTAGGGCGGCCAGGACCTGCACGGGGGCCGTGTTGATGTTGAGGGTCGACGAGTTAAGAACCGTCAGGTAATCGCGCAGGCCATAGACGGGCTCGTCGCGGCTGCGGCGCTTGGGCTCGATCTTGAAACGATCGCCCTGCGGCGGAGGAATGAGCGCGTTGTAGTATTCGGCTTCGGGTGTGCCGGGGCCGAAGTACAGGTCGGGCGTGACGCCGTAGACCTCCAGAAGTTCGTCCACCGAGAGATAGTTCTCGTTGCGCAGCACCAACGGCTCGACTTCGTCCACGTCCGTGGGGCCGTCCTCGTCCTCACCCTTCAGGACCGCGTAGGCGATGCCTTCCTCGTTGGAGGGGGCGCTGGGCAGGGCCGGCACTTCGTCGAAGTCCTTCCAATCGACGATCGAGGCAGCGACGATCTTGGCATCTTCCTCCTCGTAGCCGATGTGCTCGATGATCTTCTGGAGGATGATCATGTTCTGGGGGCTGAATCGGTTGACGTTGAAGTAACCGCTCTCGTCGTAGACGTAGGTATTGAAGAAACCGGTCTCTTCGTTGCCCTCGAAGCGATCATCGGGATAGGAGTTGAGCTTTCCCTCCTCGGGGCGCGCCCAGACATCCCCCTCTGCGTCGAAGGTCTTGGCTTCCTCGGCGGTGTCGAAGATGAGGTCGTTGCGCAGGTCCACGATGGCCTTGGCGACGCCGGAGCGGGCCAGGGTCTCGGCGCGGAACTGACGGCGCCGCTGGCTCGTCATGGTGGTCTCGGTACTCGTCTGGAAGAGCAGCGAGTACGCGATGAGCGAGAGTACCACGATGATCCAGAGGATCAGCACAAGAACGATGGCGCGGCGATTTCTGGTCTGGATCATCGCGGCGGCCTCGTGGCGCCCGGATAGACAGGCGTATATTCGTCGTCGCGGAGCTTCTGCTCGTCCTCGCGCACGTCCTCGTTGAGTTCGGGAAGGGGGGTCCAGGTTTCCTGAGCCGTCGGCACGCGATGGATCGACTCGAAGGTCTGGATGCGCCCCTTGCCGTTGGGGTCACCGAGCTTGATGCGGATACGGATCATCTGGGGGAGGCGATCCAGCGGCTCGCTCTTGCTGTCGTTGAGGCTGTCATTAAAGCCCGGCGAACCCGGCCCAAAGGTCGCGTTGTCATTGTCCCGCTGCTCGCGATTTTCATCGCTCTGCGCGAGGGTGATCGTGTCGGCGTCGTAGGTGCCGAGGAAGTAACGAGGATTGCGGATTTGGCGATTGGCCGAGTCCCACTGGTCGACCTCGTACCACTGGTTGTCCCACCAGAACGAGTAGCCGAACTCGATCGATTCCACGCCATCGGCCAGCTTGGCGACCTCGGGGATGCGCACGGTGCTGGTACGCTCTCCGAGCTGGTTGCGTTCATCGGTCTCGACCGTGCGGGCGGTGCGGACCAGCACCCGATCGCGGAGCGTGTACTCCACGCGGGCCAGTCCCCAGGCGCGGTAGTAGCCGCCGATCTGAAACGGAGTCTGGACGGCAAAGCTTAGGGTGTCGGCGCTTCCTTGCATCTGAAGATCGATGATGCGCCCCTTCTTGAACGGATCGCCAATGCTTGGATCCTGCTCGTCGTCGTCCTTGTTCGGGTCGCCGTAGGTGGCGTAGAACGCCTCCCAATCGTTGTTCTGTTCGGCCTCGAGACGGGCGGCCTCCATCTCCTCGATCAACTTCGTGATGGCGACGTTGTAGGATGTCTCGTCGCGATAGAAGATATTGTCGATATCCTTGCCGATGGTATCCATGGCGAAGCGTGCCTGTTGGATGCGGCGGGTCTCGCGATCCGCGCTTTCCTGAGCCTGTACGGCGGTGCGGAAGAGGGCGAAGATCACCAGTGACAGGATCGCAAAGATCGTCACGGCGATCAGGATCTCGAGCACCGTGAAGCCGCGGGAAAAATGGGAGGCTCGACGCTTCATCAGAAGAGCTGATTCTCCTGCATGGCTTGGCGGGTGAAGATGTCTGGATCCATCAGGAAGGTGTCGAAGCGGAGGAAGCTCTCCTCGCGCTCTCCGTCATCGAAGAAGATCTCGATGTTCGCCTGATAAATGACCTCGGTATCCTGAAACAGCGTTCCCTGTGGCCGCTCCTCATAGTCGAGTTCGATTTCCTCGACGGAGAGGCGCCACTTCCATCCGGCGAAGTCCTCGCCAAAGCGCGCATCCTTGGAGAAATCGCCCTCCACATCATCCTCGCCGGGGGGCTCAACAGCCAGGTCGTCCATCATCGTGCGGGCGAGCAGGATCGCCTGCTCGTTCATGCGAACGCGCTTCACGGAGTCGAGGGTCAGGAAGAAGCCCTTCAGGAGGGCCACCGCGGCGACGGAGATGATGATGATGGCGACCATCACCTCAAGGAGCATGAAGCCGCTCCGCAGGTGAGGCCTTCGCGTCACTTGCCCCATTTCTGGGCCTCCGCGTAGAACGCCGCCGCGCCGCCTGCCTGCTGGATGTCGTACTGCTTGCGCGAGCGGGAGAGCATCTTGTCGACGGCGTCCTTGTAGGCGCCGACGCGCTCCTCCTCCGTCCATCCGGCGATCTTCTTGAAGCCCTCGCCCGCCTTGGAGCCCGCATCCACCAGCGCCGTGTCGTCGATGAGGCCGAACTCGGTCGGGTCGATGCCTTGTTCCTTGAGCTTGGTGGCCAGCGACTTGGGCTCGCCGTTGTAGACCTCGGGACGCCCGGTGGCGCGGTCGAAGTCCACGACGATTCCCGCGCCGCGGTCGCTCTTCACCTGCACGGCCATGCCAGAGCAGGTGCCGTTTGGATAGAAGGCCAGCTTGATTTCCTCGCGGACTTCGAGGGCACCGGCGTCGTTCTGAAATTTGGAAAACTCAACCTTTCGCTCAAGGGGCCGGTCGCGCTCGTCACTGGTGCGCTCGCGGCGGTCCTGCCAGCGGCGATCCTCCTCCTTGCTGGCGTCGAAGAACTCCATGCGCCAGGTGCGGTCCTTGGGACGGAAGACGAGGAAGGTCTGCTCGCCCGTGGTCACGGCCATCTGGCGCGCCAGCAGCCCGCCCGAGACCAGATCGCGCACCGTGCCCTTGAGGGCCGCCGAGTCGCGCGAACCCGCCATGTTCGGAACCGCCACGGCCAGCACGATTCCGATGATGACGACCACGAACATGACCTCGATGAAAGTGACGGCGCGGCGAGCGGACTTGGACATCAGCGGCGACCTCCCGATGGATCCAGGCTGAAGATGGGGAGCAGCATCGCGATCACGATGAAGCCGACGATGATGCCCATCGCCACGATGATGAGCGGCTCGATGAGCGATGTGAGCGTGCGAACGGTGCGCTCGACCTGCGTCTCGTAGGATTCGCTGACGCGAATGAGCACTTCGGGGAGGCGGCCGGTTTCCTCGCCGATGGCGATCATGTTCACGGCGAGTGCAGGAAAGATGGCGCTGTTGCGCATGGGCTCGGCCAGCGGGGCGCCCTGCGTGATGCGTTCGACCAGGCCGTTGACCTCGCCTCGCATGACCTCGTTGCTGACCACCTCGCGCACGATGTCGAGCGCCGTCAGGATCGACACGCCGTTCTTGAGCAGCGACCCGAGCGTGCGGGCGAAGCGGGCCACCTCGCGCTTGCGCACCACCTCGTTCATGAGCGGGATGCGAAGCTGCGTGCGATGCCACCAGGCGCGCCCGTCCGGCGTGCTGGTGTACTGCCAGAATCCACCCACGACAGCCACGAGCACGATCAGGATCGCCCACCAGTAGCCCTGCACGATCTTGCTCATCTGGATGAGCAGGATCGTGATGGCGGGGAGCGTTTGGCCAAGCTGGTCGAAGGTGGCGGTGATCTTGGGGATGACGAAGCCGAACATGACGGCCACCGCGGCGGAACCGGCGATGATCATGACCACCGGATAGGCGAGCGCCGACTTGATCTTGCCGCGGAGTTGCTCCTCCTGCTCCGAGAAGTCGGCGAGGCGCTCCAGCACGTTGTCCAACATGCCGCCGGCCTCGCCCGAGCGCACCATGGCGACGTAGAGCTTCGAGAAGACCTCCGGGTGCTTAGCGAGTGCGTCGGCAAAGGTGGAGCCGGTCTGCACGTCATCGAGGGTCTGGGTGATGACCGCCTGGAGGCGTTCGTTGGGAATCTGCCGGATGAGCAGGCTGAGGGCCTTGACCAGCGGAATGCCCGAGCCGATCAGGTCGGCGAGCTGGCGGTTGAAGGCGGCAACATCCGACATGGTGATGCGGCCGCGGCGCATGCGAGGGGCCGCCTGGGCCGCGGGGGCGGTGACTGCCCCGCCGATGTTCTTGGTAATCTCGTTGGGCTTCCGCACCTCGCGGGAGCGGCTGTTCATGGTCGGGGCGTTGTTGACGGCGGCGACCGTTGCCTTGGCCGCGGCGGCCTTGGTGGTCACCTCGATCTTGACGGGAAAGTAGCCCATCTGCTGGAGGCGTGTGACCACGGCGGGACGACCGTCCGCGTCGATGGTGCCTTCCACGCGGGAACCCTTCTTGTCCTTGGCAACGTAGGCGAAAGTCGGCATGGCGTCAGCCCGTCGAGCCCGAGGACAGCTCGATCCCCGAGTCCATGTTGAATTCGTCCTCCATGGTCACGCGGAGCACTTCCTCCGCCGTGGTCATGCCGGTCTTGATCTTCGCCCAGCCGTCGAAGCGAATCGGCTCCATGCCGTTGGCGATGGCCGTCGCTTTGATGTCGCTGGCCGAGGCATTCGCCACGATCTTGCGGCGCACCGACTCGTTGACCTTCACCATCTCGTGGAGCGCCGTTCGGCCCGAGTAGCCCGTGCCGCGACACTGCTCGCAACCGACCGGCTTCCACAGGGTCACCGTCGCCGGGTCGTCCTTCGTCATGTTCACCTGGCGGAGCAGGTCGGGATCGACCGCCGTCTTGGCGCGGCAAACCGGGCAGAGCACGCGCACGAGGCGCTGCGCCACCACGCCTTCCACCGAAGACGCGATGAGGAACGAGTCCACGCCCATGTCGTTCAGACGCGTGAACGCACCCGAGGCGTCGTTCGTGTGCAACGTCGAGAACACCAAGTGACCCGTCATGGCGGTCGCGATGGTGATCTTCGCCGTTTCCGGATCGCGGGTTTCACCCACCATGATGACGTCCGGGTCGAGACGCAGGGTGCTTCGCAGCACGCGGGCAAAGGTGAGGTCGATGGCGGCATTGACCTGAATCTGGGTCGTCCCCGGGATGCGGTATTCGATCGGGTCCTCAATCGTGATGATCTTGCGATCGATGGAGTTGATTTCGGAAAGGGCCGCGTAAAGCGTCGTCGACTTGCCCGAGCCCGTCGGCCCCGTGACGAAGATGATGCCGTAGGGCTTCTGGATCATCTGGCGCATGAGCGACTTGTGGCGCTCGCTGAAGCCGAGTCTTTCCAGCGTGGTCAGCGTCGAGGTGCGGCTCAGGATACGAATCGCCACCGACTCGCCGTAGGGAGTCGGCACCGTGGCCACACGAAGGTCGAACTCCTTGTCGCCCATCTTGATCTTGATCTTGCCGTCCTGCGGAAGACGACGCTCGGCGATGTTCAGGTCCGCCATGATCTTGAAGCGGGAGATGATCGCCGCCTGGTACTTCTTGATGGCCGGGGGAATCGGCGCCTCGTAGAGCATGCCGTCGATGCGGTAGCGAATGCGCAGCTCCTTGTCCATCGGCTCCACGTGGATGTCGGTGGCGCGGTCGCGCATCGCCTCCTGGATAAGCTGGTTCACGAACTTGACGATGGTGGCGTCGGCCGCCATCTCGTCGATGTCGAAGTTATCCGAAAGGTTGATCTCCGCTTCCTGGACGCCGCCGATGTCGGATTCCTCGTTCAGGTGCTGCATGACGGCGCTGCCGATGCCGTAGAGGCGATTGTAGGCCTTCTCGATCTCGGACTTACTCGCCACCACCAGGTCGATTTCCAGCTCCAGCACGCGACGCAACTCGTCGAGCATGTACATATCGTGCGGATCGCTGGAGGCAATCGTCAGGACGTCCCCGGCCAGTTCGAGCGGGACGATGCCATAGTGCTCGGCCACCTTGGGTTGCACCAGCCGGACCGCATCCGCATCGGGCTTGAGGTCGCCCAGCTTGCGATAGGGGAGGTGCATGGCCCGCGCGACCCCCTGAAGCAGGTCCTCCTCGCTGATGAGCGAGTGCTTGAGCAGCACCTGCTCAAGACGGTCGCCACTGGACTGGCAATCGCGCAGGGCGCTGTCGAGGCTGTCGGGATCGAGCTTGCCAAGTTCCATGAGCGCCTTGGCGAGTTCGGTTTCGGTGGACGGTATCATGTCGGTGACGGTCACTCCAGGGCCATTGAGAGGGCAGGATCGCGGTTGCCGAATCGCAAAACAACGGTTCGGAGCATCCGAGCAGCCCCCGAGCCTTGCAAGGACAGTGTAGGGAGCAACAGGAGAGCCAACTTGGGACGGTTCCGGAATCTGCCGGTTGACCCAGCACGGGGCGCCGGGATGTCCTGCGGGGGCGTGAATGATCCCACGACCGATTGCGGACTCTCCCCGATGAACGACGCCGAGAAGGCACTGCCGGAAACGGTCATCAGCTCCAAGCCCCAACTTCAGCTCCTGCTCGCGATCCGCGAGATGGTGGCCTACCGCGAGCTGTTCCTGGCCTTTGTGGCGCGCGACATCAAGGTGCGGTACAAGCAGACGGCCCTGGGCGTCATCTGGGTGCTGATCCAGCCGCTGCTCATGAGCGGTGTCTTTGCGCTCCTGTTTCGGCGGCTTGGCGCCATGCCCAACCAGACTTCCTTCGACGCCACGCTGTTCTTCCTCGCCGGGATGGTGCCGTGGACGACTTTTGCCACGGGCGTGACCCACGCTTCCGCCAGCCTTGAATCGAGCGCGAACCTGGTCAGCAAGGTCTACTTTCCCCGAATGGTCGTTCCCGGCGCCTACATCGCCGGGTCGACGCTGGACTACCTGATTGCCTGCTCGATGTTGATCGTCATGTCGCTGGTCGCGGGCAAGTTCGGGATCGGCTTCATCCTCATGCTGCCGTTGCTGCTGCTCATCCAGCTTTGCTTTGCCTGGGGCCTCGGTGTGGCCTTGGCGGCGCTGAACGCCCAGTATCGCGACGTCAAGTACGCCGTCCCGTTCCTGCTCACGATGGGAATGTTCGTGACGGTGCTGATCCCGCGCGAGTCATGGGGAGAGTCGATGTCGTTCGTCATGGGGCTGAATCCCATGAGCGTCGTCGTGGAGACAAACCGCGCGGTGCTTTCCGGCGGATCGGTGGATGTGCTGGGACTCGCGAGGGCGGCCGCGATCGCGGTCGTGTGCGCACTCGTGGGATCGACATTCTTCCGCTCGCGGGAAGCGAAGCTGGTCGATATCCTCTAACCGTGAAGCCGCCGCCAGACCCATCCCCAGAATCGGATGCGGTCGCGGAGCACCTCGAAGACATAGTTCTGCCAATAGGGCATGGCGCGCCGGTCGCGGAGGAGATACTCCACGGGCACGAGCAGCAGCCGCACGATCTGCTTGAGCAATGCCACCGCCGTCAGCGGACGCCGCACCGCGTCGACGTCGTCGCGGTGCCACCCATCGAGCCACGCCCGCCGTATCCAATACTTCAGCGGGAACTTGTAGGCGGGGACGAGATGGTCGATTTCCATCTCGGGAACGTAGATCGAGCAGTAACCGGGCACGGTGGCGCGGAGCTTCTGCTGCAAGGCGGTTTCCTCGCCCACGCCGACCTTGCCGCCGGACATGCCGACGTCCGTAGGGAACCCACCTGCGTCCCGAATCAGACTGACCCGCAGCGCCATGTTCCCGCCGCAGGCGGACCTCTCGGGCGGGAAAGGCCCGGGCTTCAGGTCGAACAGGCTCGATCCGTACTCGTCCTTGAACCAGCGCGGTTGCTGCTCCAGATAGAAGGGCCCATACGGTCCGCCAAAGACGTCCGGGTGATGCGCCGCGATGGTCGCGCGAATGACCGCTATCCAGTCGCGACAGGGCTTCGCATCGTCGTCGAGGAAGACGATATATTCGGTGGAGCACTCCGCGGTGGCGCGGTTGCGGGCGTGACTGAGGCCCTGCTTTTCCTCGCGAATGACCCGTAGGTTCAGCGCCTGCTCGAATCCGGCGGCCACCTCGGCTGTTCGGTCCCGGGAGTTGTTGTCGATCACTAGGATGGGAACGGAGCGGTCCCCGGCGAGGATCTCCGTAAGGCGTCCCAGGCACAGCGCGATTTCGCGCTCCCGATTGTAGGCACAAATCGCGACGGTGAAGCTGTCCGTGTTCATGCGCGGATCCTGACTGCGGCCTTTGCAGCGAGCATCTGGGCCAGGCGAAGCGGCGAGCGCTGCCAGCGGGGAACGCAACGCGCGTAGGCGTTCCACACGGCTCGTGTGGCGAGGAAATCGGTGTCCTTCCATGCGGGCGCGCGCCGGGCCGCGACGGCCAGGCGGATGACGGCCTCGCCGACCGCTCGTCCTGCCGGAGGGGTGGACTCGAAACCGGAGAGCGCGCGATGCACCAAGGCGATGTCCTCCTTTTCCGCACCGGGAAACAGCGCGGGGCCGTGGCGCTCCAGCAGCTCGTGATGAAGCGCGGGCCAATCGCCGTGGCGTGACGCACCGATGCTCTCGCCATGCACGCGATAGTGAAGAAGGATGCGGGGGATGTTGGCGATGGGACCAACCGATGAGAGTCGCATCCAAAGATCGAAATCCTGTCCCATACTCATCGGGGAGTAATTGCCAGCCTCAAGCACCGCGTCGCGCCTCAGCAGCATCGCGGGGTGGACGAGCGGGTTCGTATAGACAAGCGAGAAGCGTAGATCCGCCGGCTCGGAGAAGCTCTGCTTCACCACATCCGTCTCTTCGCCCGCAGCGTTGATGACGCGAGCAAAGGCCCCGACTCCTACCAAGGATGGGCGACGCTCCGCTTCCGCCAATTGGAGGCCGATGCGCTGCGGCAGACAGAGATCATCCCCGTCGATCCGGGCCAGCCACGGGGTCGTTGCACACGCAACCATCGCGGCCAGACACTCCCCAAGGGTCGTTCGCGGGTCGTCCGCAATGACCTCCCCGGGCAGTCGGCTGGGAATCCACGAGCGCAGGATCTCGCACGTGTCATCGGTCGATCCGTTGTCCCACGCCATGACGATGAAGTCCCGCCGCGTCTGGGCTTCCAGCGACTTCAGCGTGGCGGCGAGATAGCGCGCGGCATTCCGAACGGGAAGCAGGAATGTGACGATCGGGTCGGGCATCGAGTTACCAGCCACGGGCGAGCGCATAGGCGGAACTTGCCTCGCGGCGGAGCCGTTGCAGCAACGGCCTTTGCGAACCGATCGCCAGAGCGCGCTGGTACAGCGGGAGATAGACCTCCGGCGCGGCAACTGCCTCCCAGCGATGCCTTGCCAGCACGGCCTCGCGTGCGGCTGCGCACAGGCTGCGGCGTTCTTCGGTTTCGCCCCGCCACACGCGAATTAGTTCTGGAATCCTCTCGATATAGTTCTCCTCCGTGACGATGAAGCCGTTCACGCCGTCTTCGATCAAGCCAATGACGCTGCCGACAGCCGTGCTGATCGTCGGGACTCCACAGGCCATTGCCTCCATCACCGGGTAAGGCCCCCCCTCAATTCGGCTGAGGCACACATAGAAATCCAATCCCGCCATGAGGAGTGGCATTTGGTCGGCCGCCACGAATCCGGGACGGAACACGAAAGGGCGTATAGACGGAGGAAGATCTTCGTCTTTCCAACCGAAGGCCTTTGACTCATCGGGTCCGAAAAGGACCAACCGGAACTTTGGGCCATGCTCCTCCGCGAGCTTCTCGACCAGCTTCCAAGTAAGGTCGAAGCCCTTGCGATCATCCTCGTTGGAGGTCTTCTTCGCGGCGAGACCCACCAGCAGCGCGTCGGGTGGGAGTGCGGCACGGCGAAGCAATTCCTCTCGTCCAGCGGGATTCGGTCGGTACTGCTCCACTTCCAGCCCATACAATGTCAGGCCGATGTCCATTCCTCCCGAGCCGGGCAACCCCCGTAGGATACTCTGGCATTGCTGGTTGGTCGTGACCAGCACGTCAGGAGGGAATGGCAAGGTGGCGAAGCGGGCTTTCATCGCAGTGCCCAGATGATGGCACGTCAGGACGGTCGGGCGACGGATGCGGGAACACAGGGGAAAGTATAGGTGAGGCGAAAGGTAGTGGAGCACATCAACTTCGGCTTCCAGCGATCGAAGGGAGCGCACTGATTCAGGTGCAGTGCCGAGCTTGAACGTGACTTGGCCGGATGGCTCCACCTGCTTTTGGATCTCTCGCGCGATGCGGCCGAGAATCCAATCCCCGAGATCGTAGAGGAGCGCTACCTTCGTCACTTGTCACAGGTCCTGGATTGGAAGGTGTTGGATCAACCCCCATTGATAGTTCCAGTCGTTGCGCGGCTGGACGAAGTTCTCTCGAAATGGCGTCGGCCTGATGTTCCGGAGGAACTCAGGATCGAACCTGTCGGTTTTGGCGAAGAACGCGTTCACACCTTTGGACTCCACGCCAAGGAACGTATAGCCATGAGCCTCGAAGAGCCGCCGCCACCCCTGGACGGACACGCCGTAGTAAACACCGCTTTCGTGAATCTTCATCCGGTCGAAGTTCTCGCGGAATGCAACGGTGCAGGCCCTTTCGGGACCGAAGGCGGAATTGTATTCGGCCACGATGATGCCGGGTCGAAAGCCCTTATCGAAAAGAGCCTTCGCGACGTAATAGTCAATGCTGTCTATATCGAGTGAGAACACGTCCGGCGTCAGCGAACGGAGCATTGAGATCACGCGGTCGATGTTGTCGGGGCCCACATAAAGATTCAGGAATCGCAGGCCGAGATTCTTCCCAGCATAGGCGATCTCGGCGGCTTTCACATGACGCGCCTGCCCCTCAACCATCAGGCCGTTGAACTGCTTCGCCACTGCCAGAAACGCAGAGCAGTTCTCCATTCCATTGGAAGCGCCAATTTCAAGAAATTCCCGACGCGGGTCTTGTAGACGGCTGCACAGATAGTCGAGCACACCGTCCTCGCCGTTCTGGCTGAATCCGGAGAACTCCCAGGTCTCGAGCCGCGTCGGATCGATGACACGCGTGGCTGCATTGGCGGCTGCCCGCGCCAGGGAGAAGGTCTGTCGCGCCAGAAGCTGATGCCGCACCCACGGCTCGCTTCGCTCTGTCAGGGGAAGCCCCCCAACCAGGAAGCGTAGGAATGCGGCGCGAATGGCAAAGGCTACTTTCTTCAAGCTCATCCGCGCGGCTCCCTGGCTTCGATCTCTGAAACTTCCCATCGGCATTCGTGAAAGACGGTCCCGAGCGATGGATCTGGCGGACGACCCGTTCCGAAGACGTCCGCCGGATAGATCTGGAACGAGGTCGCTTCGCGGACGAAATCCAACTCCCCGCTCGCAGTGGCAGCATGGAGGTTGATGACCCATGTGCGCGAGATGAGACTCAATCGCGGAATGGTACAAACGATCCGGCCCCGGGGGGGAGCCACCTTCCACGCCTCTGGATCCTGCACAACCTTGGAAAAGCTGGTGATCCTCTGTCCGTACTCGTCACTGACGGAAATCCCAATCCGAAGGTCGGGGATTGCTTCATCGTTGTCATAGGTGAGGACGATGGTGAGTCCCTCGCCCATCTGAATCGTGGATCCGGGAGGACCGGAGGGAATCAGCTCCATGGACGTAAAGAATGGCTTTGCCGTGCCGGGGCGCCCCGGGTGGTTGCGCAAGTCCACCGAGTACTGATCATCAAGGCTCTCACGCTTGGTGGCCAACTCGACAGCCTGCTGCACATCGCCGTCAAACACCGCGGTCCCCTGCTTGAGCACGACCCCACGACGGCAGAGATTCAGCACGGCGGGCATATTGTGACTGACGAATAGCACGGTCCGCCCGTCCCCCGCCACGTCCTGCATCTTGCCGAGACACTTCTTCTGGAACTCCATGTCGCCAACGGCCAGCACTTCGTCAACGACCAGGATGTCGGTCCTCAGGTGGGCGGCCACGGCAAAGGCCAGTCGCACATACATGCCCGAGGAGTAGCGCTTGACGGGGGTGTCGAGGAACCGCTCCACCCCGGCGAAATCCACGATGGCATCGAAGGCCGTGTCGATCTCGGAGCGCGTCATGCCGAGGATGGCGCCGTTGAGATAGATGTTCTCGCGCCCGCTCAGCTCGCGATGAAAACCGGTGCCGACCTCCAGCAGGCTGGCGAGTCGACCGCGGTAGCGAATGGTGCCTTCGGTAGGAGGCGTGATGCGGCTCAGCAGCTTCAGCATGGTGCTCTTGCCGGCGCCATTGCGACCGATGATCCCCAGCGTCTCACCGCGCTTCAGTTCAAGGTCCACGCCACGCAGCGCCCAGAAACCGTTGTTGGCCGAGGTCCGCCCACCGCCGGCAAGTCGACCGGCGGCGCCCTTTATCCATGCGGAAATGTCCTCGCGAATACTACTGTTTAACGAAACGGTTTCTCCCAAACGGTAGTGCTTGCCAAGGTTCTCGAGGCGAATCGACCAAGGCGCGGCGGCGCGGGTGCCGGGGGTGGTGTCGGCTTCTCGGACAATCGCGGGGGGGGGCGCACTCCCAATCTGGGCTGGGGGGGTGATTGGCGTCAACGGGGGCTCACCTTGAAGGCTGGGTTGGCGCGGGTTGGCAATTGAAGGCCCGGGTACTGAAGGGCCAGAAACCGCCGCCGTTGCTGGTCGGTCAACAGGAGATTCAACCGGCGCGCACCCCCCCGCGCGCCGCTGCCACGAAGGCCTGAAGCTTCTTCGCGTCCAATTGACCGTTCGTGCGGACTCCGCTGCAAATGTCGAGTCCGTGGGGGCGGACCTGTGCTATGGCCTGTGCGGCGTTGTGCGGGCCGAGGCCTCCCGCAAGCCAGACGGGACACGGCACTTCCTGCACGATGCGCGCGGCGAGCGACCAATCGTGCGTCCGGCCTGTTCCACCAAGCTCGGGAACCTTGGCGTTGGGTCGGCCCGAGTCGAGCAGCAACGCGTCCGCCAGCACGCTGTAGCGACGCGCTTCTTCGAGGTTCTCCTCGCCCTCCACGTGGATCACCTGCACGAGCTGCACGTCGCCCAGGGCGGCTCGCAGTATGGGGAAGGCGAGGGGCTCGACCGAGCGACAGAGCTGGATCGTCCGCGTGCGGCAGCGCGCGTGTTGGGCCACGATTTCACGGGGGTCGGTGAGGCTGGTCAGAAGGAACCTATCCAGCTCCGTCGGGGCCGCAGCGGCGACGCGGGCGATGGTCGTCTCGTCGATCACGCCGGGGCCGCTCGGCATGGCGGAGACGAGTCCGACCGCGTTGGCGCCCGCCGCGTGGGCGAGGAGCATTTCCTCCTGCGAGGCAATGCAGCAGATCTTGATGTGCAGGCTCATGGCGGGCTCCCTTGCGTGGAGCGAGTCAAGCGACGGCGTGGATCGGTGGGCAAGTGCGCGGACGCAGTTCCCCGTTGAGGCTGCGGTGGCATCGCCGGGACAGTCGCGTCAACTTCCGGGCACGGGACCGGGCATTCTTGGGGAGAGCACCGCGGTGGGAATCGAGCGCTTGGGCTTGCGCGACTTTCGGTTGGTGCGGACGGCGGACGTGGATCTGGCGCCGGGCGCGAACCTGTTCGTGGGCGAGAACGCGCAGGGGAAAACGACGGTTCTTGAGGCGGTGAGTTATTTGGCGCGTGGGCGCAGCTTCCGCACGGCGCGGGACCGCGAGTGCCTGGCGTCGGCGGGAGACGAGGTGGCGCCGGTGGCCTCGGCGGAGGCGCGGTTCCAGCGTCATGGTTCGCGGCGATTGGTGCGCGCGGCGATCACTCCCTCGGGGAAAACCTTCTGGCTCGATGGCAAGGCGCTGAAGACCGTGGGAGAGCTTTGGGGCGTGCTGCCGATCGTGACGTTCCTTCCCGACGACCTGGAGTTGGTGCGCGGGGCCCCGGCGGAGCGACGCCTGCTGCTGGACGCGCTGCTGGCGCAGGTGGACCCGACGGGCCTGGCGGCGATGCAGAGTTTCAACGCGGCGCTGAAGCAGCGCAACGCGCTGATCCGCGACCGCGCGTCGGCGGCGCAGTTCGATGCCTGGGAGGCGCAGATGGCCCACTGGGCGGCGCGGCTGTTGCCGCGGCGACAGCGTCTCATCGAGCGCCTTGGGGCTTGCGTGGAGCAGCACGTGCAGGTGCTCAGTCGCGGGGCTGAGCGCGTCGCCGTCACGCACGACACCGGCTGGCCCGCGGCGTCCCCGATCCCGGCACTGGTGACGGACGGCGCCAAGGCCTCGGCGCTGGAAGAACCACTGGCGCGCGCTTGGCGCGAGGCCCGCGACGCGGACCAGGACCGGCTCTTCACGCGCCACGGCCCCCATCGCGGCGATCTGTCGCTCCGCATCAACAACCGCGACGCGCGCGTCTACGCGAGCCAGGGACAGGCGCGCACGCTGGCGTTGGCGCTGCGCCTCGGCGAGCGGGAACTCCTGGAGCAGATCACCGGCGAACCGCCCGTGCTGCTGCTCGACGACGTGCTCGGGGAACTGGACCGGCAACGGAGCGAGCACTTCATCCGCCTGCTCTCGCGCGACGGCGTGCAGTCGCTCCTGACCGCCACAGACGCGGCGCCGCTGGAGGCCGAACTCCCCATCGCCGCACGCTTCACCGTCACCGGCGGGACCGTGCGGCGATAGGTGGGCGTTGACAGGTCGAACGGTAAAGTGGTCGGATTTATTACCACTTTGGATTGAAAGTGGTAACGGATTTTACCACTTTTGTGCCGCCCTGGAGTCCCACATGCTTGAGCTCATCAAGACAATGATCCTCGATTTTCAGGAATCCGATCTGGAGATCGGCGTCCCGCGGCGTCAGCGTGTGCAGTCCGTGGCCCGCAAGGCGACGATCCTGGTCGGGGTCCGGCGGAGCGGCAAATCCACACTGCTCGCCCAGCGAATCCACGAGTTGATCGAGACCGGCGTTTCGCGGCAGAACATCCTCTACCTCAACTTCTTCGACGACCGGCTGCATGGGATGAACGCGGAGTCGCTTCGGCTCATCGCGGAGGCTTACTTCGCCTTGTTCCCCGAGAAGAAGGGAGCCGAGCAGGTCCACTGCTTCTTCGACGAAATCCAAATGGTCGAGGGATGGGAGCCGTTCGTCGACCGCATGATGAGGACGGAGAAGTGCGAGGTCTATCTGACCGGTTCGTCCGCTCGCATGTTGTCGAAGGAGATCGCCACCCAGATGCGTGGGCGGGCGCTGAGCTGGGAGGTCTTTCCGTTTTCCTTCCGCGAGTTCTTGGACTCACGAGGGCTGGATGTTGTAGGGGAGCTTTCCACAAAGGGGCGGCTCCGGGTCCAGAAGGCCTTCGCCGAGTTTTGGGAGACGGGTGGCTTTCCTGAGGTGGCAGCCCAGCCGTCGCCGAAAGGTGGGTTCGGAGACGCCCTGCCAGAGAATCTCCGCGTGAAGACGCATCAGGAGTACTTTCATGCGACGCTCTTCCGCGACCTGATCGAGAGGCATGACATCCCGCATCCCCGCGCGGTGAGCGACCTTGCCCATCGCCTCCTGAGCAATGCGGCGTCGCTCTACACGATCAACAGCCTGACGGGTTATCTGAAATCACTCGGTCACAGCGTGCCCAAGTCCGCTGTCAGCGACTACCTGCTCTGGTTCGAGGATGCGTATTTCCTCTTTTCCGTCAGGATGTTCGACGCCTCGATCGCCCGCAGTCTCGTGAACCCGAAGAAGATCTACTCCATCGACCACGCCCTGGCGCGATCCGTCTCGCCGGGCATCCTGCTAAACACAGGGCATCTGCTGGAGAACCTCGTGTTCGTGGCGCTTCGGAGGCAGGATAGCTCCATCCACTACTACAAGACCAAGTCGGGCAAGGAAGTGGATTTCATTGTCTCGCCGCGTGGCGGGTCCAGGCGACTGGTCCAGGTATGCGAGTCGCTCGCTGATCCGGAAACACGACGGCGCGAGGTCGTGGCACTTGAGGAGGCAATGCGGGAGCAGAAGCTCAGCAGCGGCGTCATCGTCACGCGTTCCGAGGACGAAACGATCAATGTGGATGCGGGCGAAATTCGCGTGCTACCTGCCTGGCGCTATCTTCTGGAAATCGACCCGGCGGGATAGCCCCCCTCACTCCCCTTCCGACACCGGGAGCAGATGCCCCATCTTGATGGCCTTCGTGCGCATGTAGCGTTCGTTCTGGGCGTGGAGGCCAACGACCAGCGGCTCGCGTCCCACGACCTCCAGGCCGAAGCCGCTGATGCCGACGATCTTCGTCGGGTTGTTGGTCATGATGCGGATTTTGTGGAGTCCCAGGTCGGCGAGGATCTGGGCGCCGATGCCGTATTCGCGCAGGTCCGGCTTGAAACCGAGCGACTCGTTGGCCTGCACGGTGTCCTGTCCCTTGTCCTGCAGGTTATAGGCGGCCAGCTTGGCGCGCAGGCCAATGCCGCGACCCTCCTGGTCCATGTAGATGATGACGCCGTGGCCTTCGGCGGAGATCCGTTCCATGGCGGCCATGAGCTGCGGGCCGCAGTCGCAGCGTTGGCTGAGGAACGTGTCGCCGGTGAAGCACTTGGAGTGGACGCGGATCAGGGCCGAGTCCTGCGCGGCGGGGTCGCCCAGAACGAAGACCTGGTGCTCGTCGCCGTTCATCAGGTTCTCGTAGACGTGCACATCCCACAGGCCGAAGGGGTTGGGGATGCGGGCGGAAACGACTCGGCGCACAAGCTTCTCGTGGGTCTTGCGATAGGCGATCAGATCCTCGATGGTGATGATGCCGACGCCCAAGTTGGTGGCGACTTGTTCCAGGTCGGGGACGCGTGCCATGGTGCCATCCTCGTTGAGGATTTCACAAATAACGCCGACGGGGGGCACTCCGGCGAGGCGGCATAGGTCGGTCGCGGCCTCGGTGTGTCCGGCGCGGACCAGCACGCCGCCGTCGCGGGCAATGAGCGGGTTGATATGGCCGGGGCGCAGCAGGTCCTCGGGCCGGGTACGGTCGTTGGCGAGCGCACGGATCGTCAGGTAGCGATCGTAGGCGGAGATGCCAGTGCTGACCTCGTTGGAATCCACCGTGACGGTGAAGTTGGTGCCTTGGTGCTCGGTGTTGCGCGCCACCATGGGGAACAGTTCCAAGTGGGCCTGGCGGGAGCGCGTCATGGGGACGCAGATCATGCCGCGGGCGTGCTTGAGGAGGAAGTTGATCTTCTCCGGGGTGATGTGACAGGCGGCGAGGATGAAGTCCCCTTCGTTCTCGCGCTGTTCGTCGTCGACGACGATGACGAATCGCCCCTGGCGGATGTCCTCGATGGCTTGCTCGACGCTGATTCTGCCGATGGATGGCACGGTGGCGGGTTCCCTTCGCTGCGATCATGGCTCTGGCGGGAGGCGATGCTCCCGCCCGCTCATGTGCGAAAACCGTACCGCGGCGCCGTGCGCCACGTCAAACGAAGGGACGTGGTTACTCGGTGGCGGGCTCGTCGGGGGTGATGCCAAGGAGCCGCTCGACCTCGGCGCGGGCCCAGGGATTGGTGGCGCAGTAGGGGTTGTCGGCGGACAGCTCGATGGCGCGGAAGTAGTCGGTGTGGGCCTGTTCCATGCGTCCTAGCTTGGCATAGAGGAGCGCCGACACATCGAAGCTCTGGGCCTGGATGGAGTAGACCGGGTCTGCCTGCAAGGTCAGGACGTTCTGCAGGTCGGACTCCTGCACGTCATTGGCAAGGTAGGCGGCAACGCCGGCCACGCAGGCAAATCCGAGGCTCTCCTTCACGGACTCGCGGATGGCCTCCAGGTTCTTGGTCTCGCCGTCGCGGGCGAGAACGATGAACTGGTGAAGGGTACGTGGTTCGAAGGGCATGCAGAAGCCTACGACCCCGCAGGGCTTCCCCTCACGGGTGAGCTTCTTGTCCCTTTCGACCGCCCAATCGAGCGCCTTGCCCGCTTCCTCCCAGTTGCCGCCATCGACCAGAGTCCATACGGCGCTTCGCGCGGCCTCGGCACCGAGCTGCTCGTCATTCCAGCTGTCGATGCTCTCCCAAAGCTGCGGATCGGTCTTCATGAGATCGTGGCAGATGACGTAGTTCTGTGCGTTGGAAGCGACCATGAAGGCGCGCGCGCGGTCCACCTGCTTGATGTTGGGGTTACGGGCCAGCTCGAACATCTTCTCGAGCTGGGTCTTTGCGGCGGGATCGGCCATGGCGTAACGATTCATGTAGTCGAAGTTGTTGGCCTTGAGCTCACCCATCTTGCTGCGAGCTTCCACTTTGTGATAGTGGGTCACCACGTTGATCATCCGGCCGTTGCCCGGGTTCCGTTCCATCCCCTCGTTCATGAGGGCGATCGCCTCCCCTTCGTATCCGTACCAGCGCGGGAGCAGGAAGTTGGTGACGCTGTACCAGGTCTTGTCGGAGTCGGGCCAGGCCTTGATGGTCCGTTCGTGAATGTCGAGCGCTTCCTGCTTCCGATCGCTCACGAAGAGCAGCGAGCAGTAGATGTTCGAGATTGAGGGGAGCAGACCGCCCGAACTGACGGCGCGGCTGAGCAACGCCATCGCCTTCTCGTTGTGCTCGCGGTACCCCTTCCAGCCTTCCGGAGTCACGGTGTTCGACCAGCCGGTTCCCCGGTATTCCTGCGCCACATCCTGATGAAGCGCCCCACCGCTCCAGGCGACGTAGGGCGACTCGGGAACGCGCTTGGCCCACTCCTCTGCGTCGGCGACACGGTCGACATAGCGGCCTGCGTCCTTCCCTTCGGCGAAGTACTCGTCCGCCCAGCGCATGGCACCGGGATAGGTGGCGAGGATCTGACGGAACTGGCTGACGGCCTCCACCTCGCGTCCCTGCGTCATGAGCATGCGGGCCCGCCCGAGCTGGAATCCCATCGGGGCGGACGCGTCGAGCGGTTCACCGACCAAGCGGGCCGCAGCCAGCGTGTCCTTCTTGTTTCGCGCAATGAAGCAGCGAAGATTGTAAAGTACCGGATCTCCGGTCAGGGTGGCGTCGACACGATCCCACAGGGGGTGGCTCGCATCTTCCCAAGCGGCGCGGGTTTCCTCCGTCGATGTATCGTAGGAGCGCCACAGGTCGGGATCGCCGGGAAGGACGTCGTGGGCGGAAAGCACGGCGGCGTCCCTGGTCATACCTCCCTGCTCGAGCGCCCAGCGGAGTGTGCGGCTGGCCACCGATGTCAGCTCCCCGATGGCGCAATCGTCCTCGCGCGTCCAGGTCGTCTCCCCCTTGGTCAGCGTGGCGACCACATGGATTTTCCCCTCTTCCATGCGGTCGAGCTTGTACGACAGCGTGTGGGTCGGCTTCGTCAGGGCGATGAGGGCCGACTCGAAATCCACGCTGGTCTGGAGAAGCCAGTCCGCCCGGTAGGGGGCGGTGTCGGACATCAGCTGGAGCACCATTGCACTGGAGATGAGGCCGACATTGCGGGGCCACGAACGCATGAGCATGGACTCGTGGGAGCGCATCATCAGCTTGGTGTCCTCGTCCAACAGGCCCGTGTCCTCCCAGACAACGGGAAGCACCAGCAGAACCGTATCGACGGGGACGGCAGGGGTCTTTTTCCAGACCTCGGAGGCCGCGGCGGGTGGTGTCGTGCCGGTCGGCGATGGTCGATTCAGTCGCTGCCACAGGACGGTCGCTGTGTAGATAAACCCGCCGAAAATAATCGCCAGAAGCAGCAATGCCGCTAGCAGACCGAATACTGCCTTTTTCGAAGGCATACTCATGTTGTTTCTCCCCGTTGTACCAACAACCGATGCGTTTACCATTCCGCTGGTCGGTGGCAATCATAACCGTGTTGCAAACCACATCTTGTCATTCCGCTGATACTTTGCCGGACCGGCGGTGTCCGGCGGGAAGGAGCCTTGGCGCTCCATGCAGAGGACCACATGTTGTGCAAAACCCGTGTGCAACGAAAGACACCCGATGCCTTATCCACAGCTTTAACCAAAAATAAGAGCCCGAATTCATGCGGTCTGCGTGTGCGAGACAGAATGTGCAATAATTCGCACCCACCTTGGTTGATCGATTCAATTTTTTCCTTGAATCGGTCCAACCGCTGAACTAGCTTGCGATCATTCAAGCGAGACCAAGAGGAGATCGTCCCATGATGTCTTTGTTCAGTAATCAGAAAACCCCGTGGCCTCTCCTGCTCGTCACACTCGTGTTGATGCAGGCTTCGTGGGCGGTGGCCGCACCGGTCCGGTGGATCAGCAACCCCGACGAGGCGAAGCTGATCCAGGCCGAGAAGAAGAAGCCGGCGGTCATCTTCTTCTTCAACGAGCAGGCACGCCCCGCCATGCAGATGCAGACCGAAACCATGGCCAACAGCGAGGTCACGGCACGTCTCGGTGACTTTGTCTGCGCGGCGATCGATCAGGCGGCCCACCCCGACATGGCAGGTACCTACAAGCTGGTCAAGGTGCCGACCGTGGTGTTCCTTGATGCAGAAGGTAAGGAGATCGACCGCGCCGTTGGCAATAAACCCGCCTCGGAGTTCGTTCGCTATCTTGATCGAATTTCCAGTGCCTTCCGCACCAAGGCCGTTGACTCGGAAATAAGCCCCTTCAAGGTGGCTGCCGTCGACATCCTGACGGCCCAGACGGACACGATCTCGACCAACCTGGCGTTCTACGCCGCTGACGCCAAGCAGGTCTTCATCGTCGGTGACTTCAACGACTGGCGCGTCGACGCCACCCCGATGAACAAGGCGGAGAACGGTTTCTGGAATATCACGCTCCACCTCGCCTCGGGCATCTACGAGTACATGTATCTGGTGGACGGCGAGACCTACCAGCCCGATCCGACCAACCCCTTCAAGAAGCAGAATCGATACGGCGGGGCGAACTCGGTGCTGCTGATCGGCAACCCGCGGGTGTCCCCCGTCGTGACGGGCAACTCGGTCATGTTCCGTCTCTACGAGCCTAATGCGAGCGAGATCTCCGTCGCGGGATCGTTCAACAACTGGGCTGCCTTCACCATGTTCCGCAACGAGAAGGATCCGGCGGAGTGGGGCGTGCGCTATGACAACGTGCCGGCCGGCACCTATCAGTACAAGTTCATCATCGACGGGGTTTGGACAATGGACCCGGAGAACTATACTCCCGGTTACGACAGCAACAACACGATGAACAGCAGCTTTACGATCAAATAGGCTCCATCATCATTCTCCATCCCAGTTGGACGGCGGCGCCTCCGGTTCTCCGGAGGCGCCGTCACTTATCGGGTCGCCCAGTAGCCGCCGAGGCTGTGGTCGTAACGAATCTCCGTTCCTCGCGCCGCATCATCCAGGACTCCGTTCCGGAAAACCGGGCGCCCACCAACCCAGGTCGCGACGGGCCACCCGTGAAGGGTGACACCATCCCACGGGCTCCAGCGACACTTCGTTTCCTGTTCGGCGTTTCGGATTGTGCGGCGGAGGTTCATGTCGACCAGAACCAGATCCGCTTCGTAGCCCTCCGCAATGCGGCCCTTGCCGACCATGTCCCAGACGCGGGCCGGGGCGTCGCACATGGCTTGCACGACGCGTTCAAGCGTCAGGACGCCGCGATTCACGGCATCGAGCATGAGCGCCAACGAGTTCTCCACGGCAGGCAGGCCGGACGGCGACGCGGGATAGGGCTGGGCTTTTTCCTCGAGCGTATGCGGAGCGTGGTCCGTGGCGACGACCTGGATGGTGCCGTTGGCAAGGGCCTTCCAAAGCGCCGCGTTGTCAGCCGCGGTCTTGATCGAGGGATTCATTTGAACCAGAGAGCCGAGGCGTTCGTAGTCGTCGATGTTGAACGTCAGGTGGTGGGGGCAGACCTCCGACGTGATCAGGCCCTGCGGCAGGGTGGCGAGGAACTCCGCCTCCTGGGCCGTCGAGACGTGCAGGACATGGAAGCGGTGCTTGTGACGGAGCGCCAGGTCTACGGCGCGGCGCGTGCTAATGATGGCCGCCGCGTGGTCGCGGATACGGCTGTGATCGGCGTAGCTCTTTCCTCCCGCGAGACGCTCGGTGTTGGCGCGCACCGTCGCCTCGTCCTCGCAGTGGGCGCAGATCGGAAGAGTCGTTTCGGCGAAGATCCGTTCGAGCGCCTCCTGCTCGTCGACCAGCAGGTCACCGGTGCTGGAGCCGATGAAAATCTTGATGCCCGGGGTGCGCGAAGCCGCTGCCAGCTCGGCCACATTCGACGGCGTGGCGCCGATGTAGAAGCCGTAGTTGACGAGCGACTTACCCGCGGCGATGGCGAGCTTTTCCGCGAGGCGCTCGCGGGTGATGGTGTTGGGCTTGGTGTTGGGCATCTCCAGGAAGGAGGTCACGCCCCCCTTGGCGCAGGCTCGCGATGCGGTGTGGAGGTCCTCCTTGTGGGTGAGGCCGGGCTCGCGGAAGTGCACCTGGTCGTCGATCACGCCGGGAATCAGGTGAAGCCCCGCGCAGTCGATGACCTCATCGGCGCGGGTGGAGGCGGGAGCGTCGATGGAGGCGATACGCCCCCCCTCGATCAGGACGGACGTGCGGGCAATGCCGTCCGGTAGGACGACCTGGGCGTTGCGGAAGAGCTGTCGCATAACAAAACCTCAGCGGAATTGGGCGTAGACGGAGCCTTCGGAATCGACACCGCCATCGGCACGGATGGAGATGCGCGCCTCGTAGCGGGCGTCCTCGCGATAGTCGCTGACCGGCAGCTGATAGCGGATATTGACCTGATCGAATCCGCTCCAGGCATCGTGCCGGTCGACGGCGATGCGCTGACCGTCCTGAAACAGTTCGACCGATTCCACCATGACGGCGCAACGCCCGTTCTGGTAGCGCACGGTGACATCCAGCGTCCCGCGGTCACGCACCACCGGGGTGACGTCTCCGCTGACGGTTTGGTAGCTGGTGGACAAGTCGCCGGGGCCCCACTTGTAGACGACAACACCTGTATCGGTCGGGGCCGCCGTGATATAAAAGCGGTTCTCCTCGCTCTTGCCTACGCTCACCCAGCCGGAATCGCCTCCCCATTTCTGATCCTTGGAGGTATAGGTGACCATGTACTCGCCGCGGGTGAGTCCGGGGACGTAGCGATTGGCTTGGGATATCTTGTCGCTCAGGAAATTGTAGCGGGCCACGGAGCTGCGGGGCGCGATCTTGAGCGACCCTTCCTTGAAGGCCGTGCCATCGGGAAAATCGACAATGACTTCCGCATCAACCAATTCAATGTCGATGTCCTTGGATGTCTCTCGCTGGCCGGGCGGCACCGCCAGCATGTCGTCCACGTGGATCCAGCGCCCCTCGGAACCGGTGCGATGAAAGTAGCTGATGTTGTAGGTGCCGGCTTCGAGAGCGATGGTGTAGGACCCTTGGTCATCCGTGGAGCCGGTGCCGCGCCGCACCGTGGCGTTCGCGAAGGTGAGATTGCCTTCGCCCGCCTTGGCCGGGCGGCCGTTCAGGGTGATGTGGCCGGTCACGAGTACCTTGTCGGTGGGCTCGAAGTTCAACTCGCGCTGCTCGCCCGGCTCGAGGGGTAGCTCTCGAGAATCATAGACCCCGCGAGAGCGCACATGGATGAAGTAAACCCCGGGCCAGAGGCCATCGAAACGGTAGCGACCCTCCGCGTCCGTGGTCTTGTGAAATCGCATGATTGCGGTACCGCTGGCGTTCTGTGTGCCTGCTTGGATGTCGGCCCCCGCGTCCAGCCCACCCTGACTATCGCGTACGACGCCGTAGAGGACAGCACCCTGACGAACGATGATCGTGAGGGGATCCGTTTGGCCGGTGGGCGGGACGTTGATGGGAACCGGGCCGTCGGAAACCAAATCGTCGCGCTCGATCACCAGCTTGTAGTCGCCCGGAGCGATGCCGACCGCCAGGAAGGCGCCGTGTTCGTCGGTGAGCGCGTCCGGGATATTGAGGTTGTTGCCGGGTTGGGAGGAACTTCCGCCCACATAGGTGGGCGGGACGAAGCTGATGCGCGCACCGGGTACGGGAGGGCCACTGGCATCGTTGAGCCGCACCACGCCACGCACCGAGCCGCCGCCGTCGATCTTGACGACAACCTCTCGGGTGTCCTCGCCGGGGGCGATTTGGAAGTCCTGGGCGTTCCGCAGGGAGGTGGCCACGCCGTTTTCATCCAGGATCGCCACTTCGATGCGCCAGTCGCCCGGCGTGAGATCCTTGAGGGTCGTGCGCCCATCGGGACTGTCCACCAGCTTGTCGTTGCGACCGATGTCGATGGTGGTGCGGTTCTGGCCGGGCTCCAGGAGGCGGTAGGCGTACTCGCTCACCGGGGTGCCGTCACTCCATTGCACCACGAGCGTGAAGGCGGCCTTCCGCTTGAGGACGAACGTCTGGGCGCCATCGTTCAGCCGGACACTGGATCGAGTCTGGCCGTCGTAGTCCTTGTGGGCGACAGTGAGGCTTCTTAGCACAGTGGACGGGTAAATCCCGCCGATGATGAAGCGACCCTCGGCGTCGGTGGTCACAGGCTCGCTTTGCGGAATGTCCGAGCGATACCACGTCACGCGTGCGTCCGGAATGGGGTTCGTTTGCTCGTCGATGACGAGCCCCTCAAGGGACTGATCGCCGGCGAGCCGAATATCCACGAGGGTCTTCTCGATCGCGTCGGAGGCGATCGTGGCGGTGGCGGTCCCCGTTGCTTCCGGGATTGATGGGTGCCGCGCTTCGAGAGAGTAAGTGCCGGCGGGAAGAGGGATCGTTCTGTAGGTCCCCGACTGGTCCGCCATGAACTCGCCCATGGGAGCGTCATCCGCGCCCTTCACCACGACCAAGGCTCCGGGAACCGACTGGCTCGTGTTGCCGATGAAAACGTGCCCCACGATGGTGGCAGGTTCGGCGAGGCGAATGATGACGGAATAGTCGGCGGCACCAGAGCCGATGGTGAAGGTGGTCGTTCCGCTGCGATTGGCCACGGTGGCCTTTACCGCGCCGCTGGCGCTCCGGGGCACGGCGAAACTGAAGGCTCCGCGCGAATCGGTGGAGGCCACCGCGCGCTCCTGCCTTCCGCCAAATGTGGTCAGCGACAGTTCGACCCGGGCGCCGGGCACGATGGAGCGGCTGTTCCCGAGGAGGACGACGCCTTGAAGCATGACAAGGCCGTCTGCCCCTGAGTTACCCTGTGCAAGTGACGGATCAGCAACCCCGCCAGGCGCCGCGATGTTCGTGGGCGATGCATCCTTGTCCTCGGTGCCCTCTGCAAGCTTGCTTGCGCCACCCGTGCCGAGGGCGTCCTCCGACGAGTTACCACCCAACTTGACGGAAGTGGTCTCGCCATCGCGCTTGGTCACGTCAACCAGCTCGACGGAACCGTCTTCCTTGGTGACTGTCTCCGTGACGGTCCACTGAACGGACTCGGTGGAGCCGCTGTCGGATGCTGCTCCGTCGCCGGAGCTTGTGGAAGTGAGCAGGCGGTAGCTGATCGCTCCCATGGCGATAAGGAGCACGAGGGCGATCGCCCCCAGAAGTGCCAGGTCTCTGGACCGAATTCCCATCGTGGCCAATCCCCCCAAGGATTCCTTCAACGGTGCACTACACATTCAGCCGAGTCAACGATGGTTCCAGACAAAAACAAACCCCCGTCCGGTGGGACGGGGGTCGAAGGGTCAAACTGTGTTGAAAAACTTAGTAGGAACGAGCCGCAACGCGCTGCTGGCTGGACTGACCGTAGTCGACGGCGGCACCGACAGCCTGGCCGGTCCCGACGAACTCGTCACGGTAGAGCGGCAGGCGCTCGCCCCAGACGGTCGGGAGGATGTACTCGGGCTGCATGACGGGCTCGTAGTTCCGCGGCACGGGGAAGGGGAAGCTGATGATCTCATAGAACCCGGCGAAGGTACGGGCGACGGCCCAGCCGAAGCCGCGGAAAAGGCCGATGACCGTGCCGGTGAAGGGGTCGGTGCGGCGCCATTCCTTGGCGATGTTGCGGGGAATTTCGACCCAGCCGGTCAGGACGTTGACAACGCCACGGCCCAGCTTGGTGAAGATCTTGTCGATATCGGTATTCTCGCGGTAGACGTCCTCGTCGCTGGCGGTCTGCGCCGCGACGGGAGCCTGCACCGAGGGAGCGGCGGTGAAGAAAACCACCGCAAAAACCATGAGCAGGGCCATGTAGAGCTTGTTGCGAGTCATGAGTGCCGAAGCCTCCTGGAGTTGACGGGCTGTGCCCGGGTCTGCGCGTTATTCCACTTCGTCGATGAAGGGGAACTCGGTTCGCTGGATCGATTGGTAATTGTTGCCGTATACGTCGATCGGGAACGTGATGATATCCACGACCGAGAGGCCAAGACGCTGCACCGTGTAGAACAGCCCTTCCCCAATTCCGACCACCGTTCCCGTCACCGGGTCGGTGTTTTGGATCTCCTCGTTCACTTCGATGGGAATCTCAACCCAGCAGAAAAGCAGGTTTCCGATGCCACGACCGAGTTTCGAGGTGATCTTGCTCGGGTAGGTGCTGCCATACAACGGTCCAACCGCAGAGGCAGGGACCATGAGAGCCAGACTAAACACGAGGCCCAAGGCGAATGTCGCGAAGCGACCGGCGCGATGCCTCTTGAAGGGATTCATGGCGTACTCCCCAGAAAGGTCTGAATGCCCACCAGCAATTTCCTTTGGCCTGTGCAGGATGAAAAGCCCTCGCAGGTGACGCAACGGAAAAACGCCGTCAAAGTGACCCTGGCACCCCGGCGATTTTGCCGTTCTTGCTGTTGCCAGTTGGGTCCCCAGTGGACAATGCTCCGCCAAGATGCACGGAACGGGGGCAGGACGGGCAAGATGAATTGGCGATTCTTGGCGATACTTGGGATGGCGCTGGCCGTGATAGTCCCCCCTGTTCCGGCGCGACAGGGCATTGAGGACTGGCCTTGGGGGCCGGACGAGTCGATCGGAACGCCCTCCACGAACAAGGCCACCCTCCCGCCGCTGACCGGGGGGATTGCAAATCCGGGGTTTGAATCAGGCGTGTCAGGTTGGACCATGACTTCTTATCCGGCCCTTCGCACGAGCGCGGCCCCCGAGGGCGCCGCCTACCTTCAGGTCCAGCAGCAGAACTACGTCGCCCAGCGTTTCCTTTTCGATGTGCCCACCTGGCAGAGCTTCACGCTTCGCCTTCGCGCCCGGCCAGAGTTCGCGGGCGAGTCCCCCCCCGTGTACCTCCAGTCGTTCGGCTCCAGCGAGAACACGATCCTCGTCCCCCGGGATGGCTTCCCCGTCGGCGGGGAATGGCAAATGGTCAATGTAGCCTATACGCGGGTCCCGGGCGCCACCGAGGTGCTGCTGATCCTGCGCTCGCGCGCCGCCGACTGGTGGCAGGGCGTTGACGACTTGGCGCTGCTGCTCGAGGGACTCGACAACGGTGGTTTTGAGGCGGATGCCCCCGGCCTGCCCGCCCAGGCATGGCAATACGTCGGCGGCGCCGGAATCATCGACGATGACAGCATCGCCGGGGTGCGTGCGCTTTCGCTTCCTCCGGGCTCCGTCGCACGCCAGGAGGTAGCCCACTCTCCCTATGCGATTCACTACTTCCTGACCGGTCGCGGAGATGGCGATGTTCAGGTGAGCGAGCTGCGCCGGGGGCGCGTGGATACTCCCGACGACAGCGCCACAACGGCGACACTGCTTCATCTGACCGGAGGCGAGCGCTTCCTCTGGGAACCGGGGCGGTCGACCACGGGTAACGTGGCCACCGTGGGCTTCGAGAACCCGGGAACCGGCGAGACGCGCCTGGATTCCCTCTCACGCGGCTGGACGCTAGCCTGGCCCGAGGCCTTCGAACCAATCGAGAACAGTCCGATCCCAACGGTACGTCTTGCGGCGGCATGGCCGGGCAGGATGACAGCAGCGGAGATCGACATCGTTGATGACGCCGGAGACGTGCAGCGCACGTTGACCGAGCTGACGCGCGACGGAACTTCCGCATGGATTGAGTTCGACGGCGACGGGCTTCCGGCGGGCGACTACATCGCACGTTTTCGTCTAACTGGATCGGACGGGGACGAGATCGCTCCCGAGCGCCGCTTCGTGCTCCGCCGTGGCGAACCATTCCCCGCCGAGCCGACCGCTCTCAATCTGTCCGGCTTCCAAAGCATGCCGTGGATGTTCTTTGACGACGGGCCCGAGGATGCCGCCGTGACGACCGCCGAGCGCGCCGAGGAAATCCTCCGCATCGCGAAGGAGGACGGCTTCACGCTGCCGCTCATCATCTGCCCTCCACAACGACTCGGTCTTTTCGTGGCCGCAGCCGAGGCGGTGGACACGCGATTTGTGCTGGCGGCGCCTGCCGGATGGATTCCAAATCCGGCCAGCTTTGGGAACCAGACATTCGATCCCGAGGTGTATAGACAAACGCTCGACGCGCTCTACGGACCTTACCTGCACGACCCGCGCCTTGCCGGTATCATGCTTGTCGATGAGGTGAATCTATACAACCCGCTCCCGAGCTACTACAATCGGGCGCAGGTCTATCTCGAGCGACTTGGCTATCCGCCCGGCTTCACCTTCCTGGATGGGAGGACGCCGACAAATGGGGCGCTGGCTCCCGTCCATACGGCTCACTGGTATGGTTACGCCTATGGCGATTATACGCGGGCCCTTGAGGACCAGCAGATGCCCGCGGCGCGTGCATCCGGGCGCCAGTTCTGGTTCGGTCCCGCCGCATGGTCCCAGTCGACCCGCGCACTAGGGGCTCCGCCCGAGGCCAGCAGCATCCACCTCGGAACCGGACTCGCGATGGGAGCCGACGGCTACTACGCATTCCTCTACACGACATTGAACTATCTCGGAGGAATCCGGACTGCGGACTTCGGCGAGACGCGGCGCGCCCCAGTCTATCGCGACTTCAACCATCGCGTCGCGGCCCTGGCTCCCCTTCTGAGCGAGTTCGGCACAGCCCGGGAACGTCCAGCGCAGCAGAACGTCATGGCGCGCATTGCCCGTGACAACGCCGGACGCGCCCATGCGTTCATCGTGAACCAGTACGACCAACAGGAGCTCTCTGTCACTGTCTATACGGACAGTCCCGGCATCGTGGAGGACGCCGAGACTGGCGCCGTCGTGGACATCTCACAACCGCTCCGTTTCGCCGTCGGTCAGTGGCGGCTCCTACGGTTTGCCGATGGAATCGAGCCGACCAACTTCGTCGGCGTGCCCGATGCAATCCCCGCCCGCCGCCCCGCAGGAGTCAGAACTTTGGGGAGTTTCAGCATTCCGGAAGGCCCGACCCGTGCCATCGCGATGAGCAACGATAACCGCTACGTGTCCGTGATCGCGGGTAGCACCTGGTATCTATACGATCTTGCGGTGGGAGCAACCCCGGCACTGCGTTCCTCGCGGTTCCTTTCCAGCCCCTCATGGACCAGCACCGCTTTCCTCGACGACCGGACCGTGATCCAGGGGAGCAATAACTGGGGCCTGGAGATGTATAGCATCGCGGCGAACGCCTCCGTCACGCGGCTGATGGATCGAACGCGCATCACCGCCGCGGGCCACGACGCCCTGCGCATCAACGACACCGATTGGTGGTCGACGCAGTCGTTCATCGGCGCGTCGCGGCTGCACTTCGAGCCGGGCGATCTCGTGGGCGAGCGCGTGGCGCACCTTCTCCCACGTCACTACGGTTTTCTGAGCCTGGATGGCCCTCTGGAGGATGGCTCTGTCATCAGCGTCGACCAGGTCCACGGCCCCTATCGCTTGAGCTTCGACGGTGAGCAGATCAACGCGGAGCGTCTCTCGAACTCCAGCCTCTGGTCGGTGGGATCGATGAGCCCCGGTGCGCGACGCTTTGCCTTCGGTCGCTGGGATCGGGGCGTGGCTGTCTATACACGCCAGCCGGACGGCAGCTTCACCGAGGAAATCATCGACGACATCGAATCGGACGCGCCGGACCAGACGGCGTGGCTGGACGATGACACGCTGATCGTGGACGACCGTCGCTTTGGACTCTACTTCTACCGCGCCGTACCGGACGGCGGATGGACGTCGCTTGGCGTATGGGAATCCCCGGCCGGTCCTCCGAATGCCCTTTCCGTGACTCCCGGAGGGCTCATCGTCACCGGCTCGAACGATCGTGTCGTCTACCTGCTTGACCCTTCCCCACTGATGGACGGCCATCCAAGCGGATGGATGCTCCTTGGAGAGTAACATGAAAAAGACCCTCGCAGTCGCGGCCATGCTGCTGCTTGCCAACATCGCCCTCGCGGCCCCGGACAGCTCCGCGGGCGTGTTCATCATGGCGAGCGATCAGGTGACCACGACCACCGTTTCCGCCACCGAATCGCGCGGTCTCGCGCTGCTTGAGGAGGAGGACCGTCCGGTCTCGGCTCGCCTGGACGAGATGCGGGCGCTGGTGAAGTCGGAGCAGTTGAATGCCACGCTGATGACGGCCTACGGCGAATTGCTCTCGAAGAGCGGTGACGACGAGGCGGCGACCATCGCGTTCGAGCAGGCCATCGCCCTCGATGGCAAGCTCTACACGCCCTGGCTGTGGCTGGGAATCCTGGCGAAGCGCGGCACGCCAAAGCCAGACCTCGCCAAAGCGGAGAGCTCGCTGCGGCGCGCGCTGGAACTAGGTGCCCCGAAGGCTCGCACGCTGAACGAACTGGCGGTGGCGGTGGCAATGGCAGGCCGCATGCGCGAGGCGCGCGACCTGTGGCTTGAAGCGGTCCCCGACGACCCCCAATGGGGCGTGCTCTACGGCAACCTGGTGAAGGCGTGCCTTGCGCTTGGCGACGAGAAGACCGCCTTCGCCCAGCTTGAACCGGCCCTAAAGGCGGAGCGCTTCAACGAAGCGGTGGTACTGCAGCTCGGGACCCATCTGGAACGAGGCAAGCGTTGGGAAGAGGCGGAGTCGCTGTATAGACAGGCGCTCGAAAAACATCCGATGAACGTGAGCTACAATCTGGCGCTTGGCCGGACACTCGTTGAGCAGAAGAAGCCCGATGCGGCCATCGAGTGCTTCCAGACGGCCAAGCGGCTTGGTCGGCGCCAAGGGAACGCCACGTCGGCACAGCAGGCAGAGTGGGAGATCTTCCGTATCGAGAATCCGAAGGATGAAGCCACCTTCCAGTCGGTCCGTGAGCTCGTCTTCGCTCAGAGCGCGGATCGGCGCCAACTGGAGCGCGATTACAAGAAGGCCATCAGCCGCCTGTCGCCCCTTATCGAGCGCCATCCCACCTTCTGGAATGCGCGCTTCGTGCGCGGCGTGGCGTATAGACGGCTCGACGAGCGTGAGAAGGCAAAGATCGACCTTGAGGCCGTGCTGGAGATCTATCCAGAGGAGCCCAACGCCACCATGGAGCTGGCGTTGATGACGCGCGACAACCTCGATTTTGCGGGGGCGGCAAAGTTGGCCGAGCGCGCCGTCGAGCTGGCTCCCCGCGATCCCATCTTTGCCGTCAACGCCGGCTTCATCATGATCGAGGCGGGGAATTGCGACCGGGCTTGGGACCTGTATAGACAGTCCCTTCGCATGGTCGGCGAGGAGAACACCGCGCCCCTGCTGGACCAACTCAACCTGCGCTGTCCCGCGAAGGAATGACTCCATGAGCGACGAGCAGAACATCCCTTTGCGCCAGATCCCACTGAGCCCTGCGGCTCTGGAAGTGGAGACGCTGCTGCGCGCCCGCTACCCGCTGCTGGCCGTGCTCTCGTGGGAGGAGGAACGCGTGCTCCTCAACCTGGCGATGGTCGGCGACCGCCTGGGCAAGTCGGTGTACGAATGGTCGATCACGCGCGGGCTGGTGCGCTTCCGCAATGCCATGTCCAGCAAGGCCGAGGGGAAACGCGGGACGAAGGATCCCAATGTGGTCCTGCGCGAGATCCTCGATCTGACCGAGCCCGCCATCGTTGTGCTGAAGGACTTCCACCTGTTCCTGAAGGAGGCCTCGATCAAGCGCGGGCTGCGCGACCTGGCGATGGCGCTGCGATTCACTTACGTGAGTGTCATCATCCTGGCGCCGCCCTTTGCGATTCCGCAGGAGCTGCAAAAGGACATCACGCTGATCGATTTTCCACTGCCGGGTCTGGACGAGTTGGAAAATCTGCTGGAGCGGATCGAGTCCGAGGTGGGCGACTCGGGCGACTATACGATCTCGAAGGACACGGAGACGCGGAAGAGGTTGCTGGAGGCGGCGCGCGGCCTGTCGCTTTCAGAGGCCGAGAACGTCTTCGCGCGAGCACTGGTGGAGTCGGGGAAGCTGAGCGTCGAGCAGGTGCCCGCGATCTTTGCAGAGAAGAAGCAGATTATCCGCAAGAGTGGGCTCCTTGAGTATGTCGACGTGCATGAGGAACTGGGCGACGTCGGCGGCCTCGACGGGTTGAAGCGCTGGCTGGTGGAGCGCCGCGTGGCCTTCACGGAGCGCGCGCGCGAGTTCGGCCTTCCCACGCCGAAGGGGGTCCTCCTCATGGGCGTGCAGGGCTGCGGCAAGTCGCTCAGCGCGAAGGCCGTGGCGCGTCTATACAAGATGCCGCTGCTACGCCTCGACATGGGACAGGTCTTCAGCAGCTTCGTCGGCGAGTCGGAATCGCGCATTCGTGAGGCGTTGTCGCTCGCCCAGGGCGTGTCGCCGTGTGTGCTGTGGATCGACGAGATCGACAAGGGCCTCGGCGGGCTGGGCGGCAGTGGCAAGGGGGACTCGGGGACCACGCAGCGCGTCTTCGGGACGCTTGTCACTTGGATGCAGGAAAACCGGGCGCCGGTGTTCGTCGTGGCGACCGCCAATAACATCGCGATCCTCCCCCCGGAGGTGCTCCGCAAGGGACGCTTCGACGAGATCTTCTTCGTCGACCTTCCTGACGGGCCGACCCGCGAGAAGATCTTTGAGATCCATCTGGCACGCATCGGTCGCAACCCGGCGCATTTCGACCTGAAGGCCCTCGGCGAGTTGACCGACGGTTTCTCGGGCGCAGAACTGGAAGCGGCCGTGATCGATGGCCTTTTCCGGGCACTCGCCGAGTCGAGGGAGTTGGAGACGGGCGACGTTGCGGCGTCGGTGGCAAGCACCTTCCCGCTTTCCTCCACCATGAAGGACCAGATCGACAGCATCCGCGATTGGGCCCGCGGAAGGGCACGGCCCGCGGCGGTCTAGCCTTCCCGCAACCTCACCACAAAGCAGGCACCCGGAGCCACGGTGGCGTCGTGATGGAGATCGCCGCCCATGGCGCGCGCCAGGCGACGACTGAGTTCCAGCCCAAGGCCGATGCCTGGGGCCGACGATGCCGCCTGTTCGGCGCTCTTGCTGAACGGACGGAAAAGGCGCGACGCGCGCGTTCCGTCGATGCCGGGGCCAAAGTCGCGCACGCGGATCGTGACGCCGCGCGGGCTCTTCTCGGCGTGGATGTCTATACGTGACTCGCTCGTCGGAGTCGCGTATTTGCAGGCGTTATCCACGAGGTTGAAGAGGATCTGCTCCAGGCAGCCGCCGTCGGCGCGTACGCTCGCCGCAGGAGCGGTGATGTTGAGTTCCAGCCCCGCCTCCGCGGCCCGTCGCTGGAGGCGCGCCTCCATGCCTGCGAGTGTTTCCTCAAGCGAGAGTGTGGTCAGGTTCGCCGGGCGCCGACCGCGCTCGACGCGGGCGTAGGCAAGCACGTTCTCCACGAGGTGCGTGAGACGGACTGCCTCGGCGTGCAGCGTGCCGAGATACTCGCGCTGCTGCTCCGGATCCTTCACCATGCCCGCCAGTAACATCTCCGTGTATAGACGAAACGTGGTGAGCGGAGTGCGCAGTTCGTGGGTGACAGAAGAGACGAAGGTTCGGCGCCGCTCACCCAGGGCGATGAGCCCAGCCAGCAGCGCAGCGCTGGCGATGAAGGCGAGAGCCAGGCTGCTCCAAGCGGCAACGAGGACCGGCATGACGCGCGAAGTTTGTGCAGCCATGGCGCTTGGAATCGGACCGGGCTCCAGGCGGAAAGGGAACGAGGCGAGGGTGCGCCCCGCGTCTTCGCTCTGGCCCGTGGCGGGTTCGAGCCGCGCGCCGGGGAGCAGGTCGCGAATTGATTCGAATAGGCGGGCGCACAGTCCATCGGTGTCGAGCAGGCAACCGACAACGCCAATCTCGCCGCCCTGCTGGTAACGCCGGGCGAGAATTAGATGTCCATCGAGCCAGAATGCGGCGGCGCGCCCTTCACGCGTGTCGTAGAGAGAGGGCGTTTGCTCGAACTGGAGTGAATTAGCGATGGTGCTTTGGGACGTGATGTTCGAGCGGGCGTTGAATTCTCCCGCATTCATCGCCTGCTGACGCATCTGGTTCTCAAGAATCAGACCCTGTGGTTCGATGGTCTGCGCCGCCGGTGTGCGGAACTTTTGGATAATCGGGACCGATGCCACGACCGGCGTTGCGGAGTCATCGAGGGGCGGCAGCCCCCGCGTGATCGGAACGCGGGACAGCACCTGCTCGTCCCAATCCTTGGAGTCGAGGTTGCGGACCTGCATGAAGGTGACTTTGCTGAGTGCATCGACCCTGAAGTAGCCCAAGGCGAGCGAGTCGGCCGAATTGGGGAATCGAACCCCGGGAACTGGACCGACGAGACTTTTGCCTGCCTCGGTTGCCACGATGGGCGCAGCGAGTGTCTCCATGCGCCAAAGTGCGAGGCGGATGTTCTCCTCGTGCGCGGCGACGGCGCGGGCCTGGGTCTCGGCCGATTCAAGGTCCAGCGCCAGGCGACTAATCCACACCATCGCAGCCAACCCGACCGCGAGAAACACCGCAAAGGCTCCCCAAATGGCGACAACGCGGCGATTCACCGGGATGCCTCGCGGCTGGTGGGATGGGATGAAAACGCGAGACCACCACAGATTGCGCCGAGTTCACAGATTCTCTGGCGTGGGTTGTCAATCGAGGGAGGTGGAGTGCGGCGAATCTTGCGCTCGAGACCAACCGGATCGCCAGTTCTCGTTTGGGCTCCACATGCGTGAAGATCCGAATGAGGGTGAATGGGGGACAAGTTGATCCCTTCGGGATCGACTCTCGAAGCGTCCTGTCTATACCAGTGGTGGAGGCGACAGTCGACTTTCCTGTCGGGATATCTATACAATCTGTGAAATCTGCGCAATCTGTGGTCGAGCTTTTCCGCCTCTGTCGCGATCTCGTTCATCGGTCCGCTCCTGCGAACATGTAGCCCTTACCGCGCACGGTCAGGATGATGCGCGGGTCGGTGGAGTCGTCGCGCAGTTTTCCGCGCAGCGCGGTGATGTGCATGTCGATGGTGCGCGTCTGGACGATGGCGCGGGGATTGATACGCCAGACGCGGGCGAGCAACTCGTCGCGCGCAATGGCTCGGCCCGGGTTGGCGACCAGATAGCGGAGCAGGTCGGCCTCGCGCTCGGAAAGTTCCGCGCGCTCGCCGTCGTTGAAGCGCACCTCGCGGCGATCCAGATCGATGGTGGCGCCGCCCACCTGAAGCGAACGCACATCCGCAGGACGTTCGGCGGAGCGACGCAGCACCGCCTCCACGCGGGCGAGCAGTTCCAGCACGCTGAACGGCTTCACCACATAGTCGTCGGCGCCAAGGCGGAGGCCCGCGACACGATCCGACTCGGCGCCCTTGGCGGTCATGATGATAACCGGGAGCGTCGGTCGCGTGGCGCGGACCTCGCGCAGGACGTCGAGCCCGCTGCCGTCGGGGAGCACGAGATCGAGCAGAAGGAGTGCCGCGTCGGCCTTGACGGCCATGGGAACCCCCGCCGCGCGGTCTCCCGCCTGCTCGACCTCGTAGCCGTCGAAGCGAAGCGCATCCACCACCCCGCGCCGGATGGCCGCGTCGTCCTCGATGACCAGGATGCGCTTCTTCACCCGACGACCTCCAACCTCTCAGTTGACGTCTACTTCAATCAGCCGGTCGCCAGTGAACACAGGGACGCGGGGCTCGACAATTCCGTTCTGCGGAAGCGCCGAGAATGTGTCGGGCGGTGCCATGCCAAGCCACGGGTCGTTGGCGGGCATGAGGAACAGCTCCTTGTAGACGCGATTGCGCATCTTCATCGGGTCGAACTCAGCGGTCCCGTCGATGTACCAACGATGCACCGCCGCGTGGAGCACGTATTCGTTCTTCACGGTATCAAGGGCGACGCTCTGCTTGAGGTTGCGTGTCATGCGCACCAGCGGAGTTTCAACCATGCTCTTGGACATGGCGGCCAGCATGGCCTGCTGCGCGGTGGGCGGGTTCTTGGCGGCCACCAGGCTGATGCTCTCGGGTGAGAACTCCACCGCGTGCTGCGGAAGTCCGGCGATGGCCTTCCAGAGTTCCTCGTCGTCGGTGATCGGCATTTGCCGGTCGAGAGCGACTGCCTCGCGATCCTTCTGGAGCTGTGCGGCCAGCTCCTTGTCACGTGCGGCGTGATAGTCCGTGAGGGCCTTGCGCAGCTCCTCGCCACCGAGGCCGGCAGACGCCACGGCCTGCGTGCGCGCTTGCTCGAGGACCTTCATGAAGGCACCGGCGCTGTATAGACCGGGGAGCACGTCCACGACGCGACCCTGCGTGTCGATAACCGCGTGGGCGCTGTTGCCGGTGACGGTGCGCTCGATGCGGCGACCGTCGCCGTAGTCCACCGTGATGACCGGCACGGCGCGGAACGTCGACCAGCAAAGGACGAAGTTCTCGCGCAGGTACTTCGCCACGGCAGGGTCCGAATAGACAGTCGTGCGGAAGTAGCGGCTGTTGGCGCAGGAAACCTCGTCGCTCAGCTTGCCGAGCATGTGAAGCTGGAGGAGCGGACGCCCGGTGCGCTGGGACTCGGCGCGGGCCTCGTTGAAGTCGTTGTGCCAGAAAAGGCCGGAGGTCCAGCCGTCGCACTGGCCGGAAACCGAGTCGATGAGCGTGCGGGTCTTCTCCCAATCGGCGTCGGCGGGAACGGCGCCGCGTTCGGTTCGCGCCGCCTCGTCGCTGGCCGCGATGGGAGCCATGTCGGGTGTCGGCCCGGCAGAGCGGAGCTTGGGCATCCGGTCCGCGATTTCCGCCGCATGTTCCGCCATCAGGCGATCCATGCCCGCCTGGCCCTCCTTGCGGTAAGCCTGGACCTGCGGATCGACGGTGGGCGCGGGCGCCGACTTCATGATGCGGGGATAGGAGACCGCGTCCTGGGCGATGAGGCCTGCGCCTCCGATCAAACAACCTGCCAGCACCGCTGCAATCACGAGCTTCTTCATGTGGGTTCCTCCGAGTTGATCTGCGCCGAGGGGGCGCGATGGAGGAACGCTGGCACGGCAGGCCACGAAAGTGGGTAAAGGGATTGTAAAATCAGGCGGGGGGAGGCGGCGCCTTCCGGCCGCCCACCTTGTTCTCCGTGCCGTTGAGCAGTCGTTGGATGTTGGCTTTGTGCTTGTAGATGGCGATGATGGAAACGGTGGCGATGACGGCGGCCCGCAGGCCGATGCCGTGGACCAGGAAGCCGGATGTGCCGAGCACGATCGCCGCGGTGATCGAGCCCACGCTGACGTAGCGCGTGAGCGCCAGCATGATGAGGAACCCGCCCAGCGCCAGCAGGATCGGGATGGGTGCGAGCGCCAGGAACACGCCGAGGCTGGTGGCGATTCCCTTCCCGCCCTTTCCGCCCAGGAACACGTTCACGAAATTGCCCATGAGCGCCGCAAGTCCGCCGAGGATCTCGGTGGTCTCGCTGACGCCAAAGAGCCGCCAGGCGAAGGCCACCACCAGGAAGCCCTTCCCCGCGTCGATGAGGAGCGTCAGCAGGCCCAGCTTCCACCCGAGAACACGCCAGACGTTCGTCATGCCGATGTTCTTCGACCCGTGCTCGCGGACGTCTATACCGGCGGCCCAGCGGCCAACCAGAAGCCCCGTCGGGATGGCTCCGACGAGGTAGCAGGTCACGAGCGTGAGCAGGTCGAAGAGCAGGCTCATTCCAGGTTCAGGTCCTCGTCGCCCTCGTCCCCTTCCTCGCCGGAAAGGTCGTAGAAGAAGACCATCTCCTCGCCGCCATCATCCTCGTCATCGTGGATGTTGGAAAGGTCGATGTCGTCGGTGATTTCCTCGCCTTCGTCGTAGTTACCGGCGAAGTACTTCTCGTCGAGGTTGAGGAGACGCGGGCCGCGCTTGTCGGCCATGGCCTCGGCGCGGACCTTCGGGTCCCAGCCGCCGGGGAGGGATTTCTCGCGGAACTTCATGCCCATGGGCGTGCCCTCAAGGCCGAGCTGGGCCATGAACTGGTTGGCCAGGTAGCGCTTGTAGCTGAAGTGCACCGCGTGGGGGTTGTTGGCGAAGAAGGTGAGCAGCGGCGGCATGGTGCCGGTCTGCACGACGTACTTGATCGAGACGGCGTTGCCGCGGTGGGTCGGCGGGCTGACGTGGGCGACGGCCTTCTTCAGGACCAGGTTCAGCTCGGCGGTGCCGTAGCGCTTGCGGAAGTTCTCGGCGCAGCGCTTGACCAGATCCCAGATCTTGTGGGTGCGCTGGCCGGTCAGGGCGCTCAGCGTCAGGATCGGCGCCCAGGGGATGAAGCTAAAGTGCTGGCGGACGCTCTTGATGGCGTTCGCGTAGGCGACCTCGCGGTTCTCCACGATGTCCCACTTGTTGACGGCGATGATGCAGGCGCGGCGGCGGTTGAGGACGTAGCCCGCGACGTGGGCGTCCTGGGCGGTGAGGCCCTCGTGTCCGTCGACGACCAGGATCACGACGTGGGCGCGGTCGATGGCGCGGAAGCTGGAGTGAACGCTGAGCGCCTCGGGACCCTTCTCGATCTTGCCGCGGCGACGGATGCCCGCCGTGTCGATGACGACGAACGGCTGGCCGTCGACGGTGATTTCCGCGTCGATGGCGTCGCGCGTGGTGCCGCCGATGGGATTCGCGATGACGCGTTCCTCGCCCAGGAGGCGGTTGAGCAACGTCGACTTCCCGACGTTCTGGCGACCAACGATGGCGACGTTGATGACCTCGGACTCGATTTCCTCGATGTCCGGGTCCCACTGCTCGAAATCGGCGGTCACGTCATCGAGCAGGTCGTAGACGCCGAAGCCATCCTTGCCGCTGAGGGGATAGACCTCGAGGCCGAAGCGGGAGAAGTCGGACATGGCCTGGATATCGGCCATGCGGGTCTTGTCGCACTTGTTGACGGCGAGGAAGAACTTCTTCCCGGACCCACGGAGCTTACCGATGATTTCCGCGTCGACCGGGTCGTCGGGTTCCTGAAAGTCTGCCAGGAAAATGACGACGTCGGCTTCCTGCATCGCGGTGAGGGACTGCATGCGCATCTGGTTAAGGATGGTCGAATCGACCGAGTCCTCGTAGCCGCCCGTGTCGATGACGGTAAAGGGGCGCATGCGATAGATGGCGTCCGAATAATGCCGGTCGCGGGTCATGCCGGGGAGGTGGTGCACCACGGCCTTGCGCTCGCCGACCAATCGATTGAAGAGGGTCGATTTGCCGACATTGGGGCGCCCAACGATGGCCACCAGTGGTCTTCTCTTTGCCACAATACTGCTCCTTTGCGTCCCCGGTCGGAACGGAGAGAAGAGTTCACCAAGCCGCGTTTGCAGCGCAAGGGGATGCGCGCGGGGGAGAGGCGAAAGGGGCGCTACAGGGGTGCTAACGCGCCCCGAACCGTCAGATGTTCTCTGATGACTGACCCGGCGAGGCGGGCGAATCCGGGGAGAATCCCGAGGGAATCCGCAGCGAGGGAAAGGAGAGGGTCGGCACAACGGCTGACTTGAGCGGTGCGGCGACGGATCGGGAGGCGCTTCGCAGCGTTTCCGCATAGACAGGGGGGAATTCCAGCGGTGGGAGGGTTTCGGCAAGGTGTATGGCCCCGAGCGGGAGGGAGGGAACGGCCTGCGGGGGTGCTGGTGTCGGCGAGTGCAGGGAGAGCGCGAGCATGATGGATGCTGCCACGGCTGCGCACCCGACCAGGACGGACCAACGGCGGCCCCGGCGTTGCCGGTCCTCGCGCTCCCACTCGGCGGCGAGTGTCGTCATGATCCCGGCATGGAGGGTTTCTGGCGGGGACTGGTCTTCGTGGGACCGGAGCAGGGCTTCGAGGGTGTTGTTCTCGGGGTCGTGGTTCATGGCGTTTTCTCCCCATCGACGATGGAATGGACGATCCGCTGGAGATTCTGGCGGAGGCGGTGCAGGGCGACGGCGATGGTGTTGGGGCGCTTGCCGAGGGTCTCGGCAATGGTCTCGACGGCCAGTTGTTCGCGGAAATGAAGGTGGTAGAGTGCGGCGGATTCACCGCGAAGGGTGGAGACCGCCTGGTGGAGCAATTCGCGCTGCTGCCGCTCGGAGTGGGCATCGGCAGCGGGGACGATTCGGTGATCGGGAAAGTCGGCGAGTTCCATTTCGTTGTCGTCGGCGAAGATCTGGAGGGAGCGACCGCGTCGACGGGCCATCTCGCGGGTGGCGTTTGCGGCAATGCTGAGCAACCACGGGCGAAAGGGCCGACGCTGGTCGAAGCTGCCGAGGCTGCGGTAGGCCCGCAGGAAGGTCTCCTGCGTGAGGTCCTCCGCGTCCTCGCGGCTTGCGGTCATCCTCAGGATCATGCCGAACACCGCGTTCTCGTGACGGAGGACAACCGCCTCGAAGGCACGCCGGTTACCGCCGAGCGTTGCGCGGATCGCCTCGGCGTCGTCGGACCCACCCCGCGCCGCGCGAGGTCCGGGGTGGGTTCCTCCGATGTCTGGGATGACAGGGTCCATGGCGATGTGCCCGGCTTACTGCTTCATGCGCTTGGCGAGGTCCACCATTTCAGTCACCTTCATGCTGGTGCGGACTTGGACGACCTTCCCATTGTCGAGCGGCTCGACCGTGAGGCGACCAGCGAACTCGGCCAGGGCGGGATTGTCCCGTTGGATTTGCCCGATGGCTTTGACCCCTTCTGCGAGGTCGAGCCACTGGGCAGCGACGGCGGGGGATTCCGGGGTGGCGAGGAACCGAGCGTCGACCTGGTCGCCGTTGAGGGCCAGCGTGACCGCCGCGGCAGATAGCCGGAGCTTGGCGCCGGGACAGGTCTGTTGGCGGGTGATCAGGATGGCCCACCCGGCGAGCTTGTCGGCGTCCGCCGGCGTGACCGTGGCTTCCGGCTTCCCCTTCAAGGCGGCCTCGGGCGTCGCGAGCGCTGCCGTGGAGAGCTTCATCGCCTCCTCCGAGTTCCAGATGATCAGGGTGCCTGCCTCCGGGAAGCAGGCGTACTTGGTGCGCGATTCGCCCTTGTCATACCATTCGTGGATGGTGCTGCCGGAGATATCGTAGGACTTGTGCGTTCCGCTGGCCTGGACGATGGTGACCAGCTTGGCAGGGTCGAAGCGACCCTCGAGCACCACCCCGACCGACGGATCGTCGTTGACGCGACAGAAAAGTGAAATGCGATCGATGTCCGTGAGCAGATCGACTCCCGTCAGTGATTTCAGGAGTGCGAGTTGGGCGTCGCTTTCGGGCTTCTTCATGAGGGGCCAATTGGCCTTGAACGGCGCGGAGTCAATCACCTGGCGGGTGTCGAGGCTGGCAACGACCTCATAGGAGGCGGGAACGGCTCGCATCAGGTCGAAGGCAGCAAGACCGATGGAGGGAAGCAGGGCGAGAAGGGCGGCAGCGGTAGTTCCGCGAAGCAGGGCACGCATGAGGGGAACTCCTCAGGAGGATTGGTGACGGGATTCGGCTGACGATCCTGTCCTGCTATATACTATGCACGCCCAAGGGAAACATTACAGGTCGGCGCCGATTAATGATCCTCTTCAAGCTCCTCCTCGGCCTCGTCCGAGGCCGACTTCTTCTTGCTCGGTTTCACCCAAAGGTCGTCGTGGTTGAAGTCGATAAAGACGATTCCGGACACCAGATCGAGAATCTCCACCGGGCGGACACCGACGTTGGCTCCGACGACGAGCAGGTGGACCCCCAAGTTGATGTCGTCGGGCGAGCGCTTGATTTCGCCCACGTTGATATTCACAAGGGGTACCGGCAGCGCCTTGCCGCCGTGGGCGCCAACGGTGAAGGGCTTGTAGCGTCGCCAGAAGTAGTTGGACTCGTCTGCCTTGATGGGATTCTTCCAGTCGGTGTTCCAGCCGATCTCCGGACCAGCGCTGGTGGTCGGCAAGGCCACCTGCACGAGGTTCGTGGCCTGGAACCGGATGTTGAGCCCCAGCCCGAACATCACCCCAAAGTCCACCACGTCCAGCACATCGGCGATGCGGTTCGGGATGTAGTAACCAAGATTCGACGGGCGGACAGGACTGAGCACCCGGGGGGTGGCGTAGTCCCTTTCGGTGCGCAACCGCGCGCACCCCGACCCCAGCATGGCGACGAAAAGGAGCAGAATCATCCAAAACGGCTTCATGGTCGGCCTCCTGAAAGTTTCCAAATGAAATATCGAGCGGGTGCTTGGCAGGCAAGCGGGAATCGAGTGGCCGACTGGGCAAGCGGCGAAGGATCGCGGCAACGGAATCGTTCTTTCGGGGAACAATTCGTGCTGCCGATTTGTCTTAACCGGCATCATCAGTGGTGTTAGGATTCGCTTCATGATTCAGAAGCTCGACGAACGTGACACGACGCTTTACCGCCAGACGGCGGAGAAGGTCGCCCATTTGATTCGCGAAGGAACCCTTCGCGCGGGTGATCGCCTCCCTTCCGTCCGCGAACTTAGCCGCGATTGGGAGATCAGCATCTCGACCGTGGTGCAGGCCTATCGCCTGCTCGAAAACCAGGGCCTGATCGAGGCGCGTCCCCAGTCGGGTTTCTATGTGAAGGCGACGTTGCTCCAGCGACTTCCCGAGCCGTCGGTGATCCCGCCCACGGATTCGCCGGTCGACGTCACGAAGAGCGCGCTGCACCTCCAGATCATGCAGGACTCCCAGGACCCGCGGCTGCTCAAGCTGGGGGCTGCGGTTCCGGATCCGGAGCTGCTCCCCGCGGCGAAGCTGAACCGCATCATGGGCGCCATCGGTCGCCGCAAACCCCATCGCGCCGTCGCCTACGAGTTTCCCCCCGGCGCCCGGGAGCTGCGCGTTGCCATTGCGCGTCGCGCCATTTCCCACGGGCTCGACCTGACCCCCGACGACCTGGTCATCACCACTGGCGCCCACGAGGCGCTGGTGCTGGCCCTCCGCGCCGTGACCCGCCCCGGCGACACGGTCGCCATCGAGTCGCCCACGTTCTACGGGCTTTTCAATGTGCTGGAGGCACTTCACCTCCGCGCCGTTGAGGTCCCGACGAATCCGCGTGAGGGGATGAGCCTGGAGGCGCTGGAGGTAATCCTCGAGTCCCACCGCCCCGCCGCCATCATCACCATCCCGAACTTCCACAATCCGCTCGGTTTCCTCATGAGCGACGAGCGCAAGAAGCGGCTGGTGGAATTGGCCGCCGAGCGTCACGTCCCCCTCATCGAGGACGACATCTACGCGGACTTCTACCGCGAGGAGCGTCCCCGCTGCCTTCGCACCTTCGACCGCACCGGCGGCGTGATGACCGTCTCCAGCTTCAGCAAGACGATCGCTCCCGGCTATCGCATCGGCTACATCGCACCGGGCAAGTATCTGCGCGAGGTGCTGCAGGGGAAGCTGATGCTGAACGTGGCCACCGCGACGTTGCCACAGCTTGCCATCGCCGAGTTCCTGATGGAGGGAAGCTACGACCACCACCTGCGCGGCCTCCGTCGCGAGCTGGCCCAGCGCGTCGATTTCCTCAGCGACCTGACGGCGCGCCACTTCCCCGAGGGCACCCACATCACGCGCCCCGCGGGCGGATTCATCCTGTGGGCCCAGTTCCCCCCCTCAGTCGACGCCTATCGTCTATACAGGGAAGCGATCAAGGTCGGCATCACCATCATGCCCGGACCGCAGTTCTCGCCACGCGAGGACGCCTTCCGCTCCTGCGTCAGGCTCAACGCTGCCTTCGTGAAACCGGGCTGTGAAGGGCGCATCGCGGAGCTCGGCGACCTGGCCCGCAAGGTGGCGCGGGGCTAACCGCCAATCTCCGGCAGCAGGATCACATCGCCCGCCGTTCCCCAGTAGTCGGGGACGTCGTAGCGAATGTCCGCGCTGATGCTGCGCAGGACCAGCGGCGTCTTCGGGACGTGCCCGATGATCTCAATATAGCAGGAGAATCTGTCCCCCCGCGCGAAGAGGAACTTACGATCCTGCTGCCATTCCGTGGAGTCGAGATCCACAGTGTGGCGCTGGGTCAGACGCGGCTCCATCGGTGCAATCCGCCCCATCGTGGTCCCGGTGAACACCAATCGAACATGATCCACTCCCGCAAGACCGCGGATGGTCTCCGCCAGGGCGCACGCCTGCGGAACCAGCATGTCCCGCGGCCCGCCGCTCGCCCTCTGCAATGGGGTGTAGGCAATCTGGTAGCGAACCTCGGTCTCGTCCTCCGAAATGATGCTCACCGAGCCGATCCCCAGACCCTGCTGCTTCCAGGCGATGTTTGTGTTTTCGAGCGTGTCGGCAACAAGAGCGACGATCGCAGTGGCCGGATAGCTCTGCGTGTAGTTGCCGTTCCAGCGATAGAGTGTCGGATCGCGGCGGGCGAGTTCGAACGGCCCGAGGGGCAGAGCGCGGGCGGTGGATCCGCGCCGTTCGCGACGCTCTGCCATCGGCAGTTCCGAACCGGCGGGAAGCCCGGGCCAGAGGTCCTTCGGAAGCTCTTCCAGCGACTCGGGCCACTCCCCATTCCGCAGGAAATGGAGCCGCGTGGCCAGCGCCGCACGGACCAGCCAGAGCCGCGTCTCGGCCAGTTCCTCGGCGAGAGGCTGCGTGTCGAGGCCATGCGCGGCCACCAGCAGGACCGCCTCGCGCCGGTTCACCTTCCGGATGACTTCCTCCGGGTATCCGAGTTGTCCCAACGCGTTGGGAGAGCGATCCACGACAGCCATGAGCTGGCGCGCGGCGGCAACCCATCCGGTCGCGCCCGTGTACCCCGTCGTTCGCGGGAGGACTCGCTGAAGCAGGCGCTCGCTGTCGCCCGATTGCAGCAACGCCGGGCGCGAAATCAGCTCGTTCGTGGCGGCGATCATCGAGTCTCTCTGCACCGGCACCGTCATTCCCCAACTCTCATAGCTCGCGGTATTGCGCGCGATTTCCGCAAGAGCCCGCGTCGTCGTCCGCAGCTCGAGTGGCGGCAGCGGTCTCTCCAGCTTCTCCGTGACGACATCAAGAAGCGCAGCGGTTGCCGCCTCATCCGGTTCGAGGCGAATCAGCGAGCGGATGAATGCGGCGTCGTCATCGCGACGTGCGCCGTCGGCGCGAAGTCGAGGCTGGTCGACCAACGCCAGGGGTTCGCGGAGACGGAGAAGCCGACGCAGGTCCGCCGTCGCACCCGGCCAATCTCCCGCCGCGGCCTTGGCCTCGGCCATGAAGCCCAGGAGGCGGCGCGAATGCCCCGCGACGCGGTTGAGCCCGGGGAGTTGCGCACCTGCCAGACCGGTCGGGAACTGCTCCGAGAGGTTCTTGTCCGATCCGGACGAGCGCCGCGTCTTGGCTCCTTCCGCGTCGGCCACCGGCAGCGGATAGTAGTATCCCTTCCCGATCTGTGCCTCCCAGTCCGCAAGCACCGAGTCCAGTATCGGCCCCATTTTATAGGCCAATGCGAGAGCCTCGGGAGACCCGAAGGGAGCGAGCTCGGCGGGGGAATCTCCCTCACCGATGAGGTGCTGGAGCGTCGCAACCTCGAACGGCGTGAAGCCGGACCACTCCGCCTTCCACAATCCCGGTGTATCCAGCGCCACCGGCACCGTGTCGATCAGTGCCGCGTAGGCATCTGGGGGATTGTCGGTCGTCCGTGCGACCTCGGCGACGGGGACCAGCTTCTCCGCCAAGGCGGCGGACGACCCGTTGCCCGGGCCCAGGAGGAACGCGAGCGTATAGACAACCGGCGCCGTTCCGATGAGCAGGCTCCAGCCAACGATCTTTCCGATTCGCCGTTTCGTCAGTTGTTCCATCTGGCTCTTCCTCCCTCAGGGAAACAGGATGATCCACAGGTCTGCCGGCGAGATCAGCACCAGCAGCGGCCCCACCAGGACAAGCTGCACCACAAGCAACAGTCCGATCACCTGACGCATGCCCTCGGTCATTTCACGCATGCGCGCGACGTGGTGCAGGACATAGGCGAGCAGTGCCGGAACGACGAGGATCACCAGGCAAAGCCACGCGACGGATACGGTCGTCATCTGCGCCAGTAGTCTCATGAACGGCTCGGATTGCTCGGTTGTCAGAATCGCCGGCCTTGTGATTGTAGGTATCGAAATCGACACGCGACTGATCGCCATGATCGCCGGAGTCGCGGGGACCAGGAATACCAGCGCCAGCACGACGCCGAGGCCACCAGACATCAGCCTCAACCTGAAGGCCGCCGATGCTGTATAGACAAAGAGCCCCGCCGCGGCCGCACTGACGGCCAGTACTGCAATGCATCCGTACCATTCCGTCCCTGGCAGCTTCTGCAGGATCGCCAGTGCCGACACGGTACCCACGAGCCCCGCCAGTACGCCGTGCTGAAGCACGCGACGCAGATAGAACCAGCGGAATCCCAGCGGTTGGTAGAAGAGAAAGAACCGCGGCCCCTGCTGCTCGTCCGGTTCCAGACACCACGCCCCATGGGCACCTCCCAGGATCGCCCCGGTGAGACCAAGCATGACCAGCCCCTCTCCCAAGTACCACTCACCAGAAAGCGGAGAGCGCGGCATGTTGACGAGCCACGCGACGACTCCGAATCCCACGATCGCCATCACGACCGTCGGAAGCGCCATGATGCGCCAATCGAGGGAACTGCGCCGCGTGCGCGTGATGGTGATCTGGATGCCGAGGCTTTCCAGGAACCCCTTGCGATCCATCCCCGGCCGCGTCCAGCGCCGCGAAGCGATCATCAACTCCGCCACACCGAGACCCAGCGCCCCCAGGGCCACGTCGAACCACGTCATGTTGATGTTGGAGTACCTATCCATGGCGCCAGACACGAAGAAATACGCCATGTAGGCCACGTAGGTGCTCAGGAACCCCACGACCGCAGCCACCGGACCGTTCCCCTTCGCAAAGACCGCCCACGCCTGACCGATCATGCAGCACCCCACCGCCAGCAGCACGGAAGCCCCCGGCCCCAGCTTGGTAAGCGCCTCCATCGCCAGCGTCGAGACCGCCTGTGTCTCGATGGGCGCCATGAATCGCGTGAGACCATAGCCGATCATCATCAGCGGGAAGAACAAAAGCGTCAGACAAATCCCCGCGATGGCCTTTGTCCAGTAGTGGCGCTGGAGCGACACGGGAAGCTGCTCCAGCAGCGTGCGGACGCCCGACTCCTCCTCCTCGCAGGTCAGCGACAACCCCACCGCGTAGCCGGTCACCAGCCAGAGCAGCTCGATCACGCCCCCCATATTGTTCGTCCCAAGGAACCCGCGCCCCACCACACCCGGCACCAGGCGCATCATCATATTCACGCTCAGGTCGATCAGCAGCATCACCCCGACGGCGCTGCCAACGATCCGCACGCCGCGCCACAGGTCCTTGCCGAACGTGCCAAGACCCACGAGTGCCTGCCCCAGCCGCACACCCGGCGACATCGCGACAGTCGCGGCGCTCATGGCTTCTCCCTCCCGCCTGAAACGAGTTCCACGAAGGCGTCCTCGAGGCTCAGTTCCTCCGGAATTATCTGCGTCGGAGAAAACCGCCCCAGCTCCGCCACCGTCCCCTCGGCATCGAAGTCATCCACCGTCACCACCGCCTCGCGCCCGCGCCGCTTTACCGAGACCATGTTGGCGCAATTAATCCCCTTCGGCGGGTCGCCCTCAAAGACGAGCCGCACCCGCCGAAGCCGCGCCAGCATCGCGTCCACGCGCTCGCTGCGGATCAGCTTCCCATCGCGGATCACCCCCACATGATCCACCAGGCCGCTGATTTCGTTGATGAGATGCGAACTGATGAAAATCGTCCGCCCCTCCTCCATGTACTCGGAAAGAAGATCCTCCAGGATCGTCCGCCGCATCACCGGGTCGAGGCCACCCGTCGGCTCGTCCAGGATCAGGATCTCCGGATTGTAGGGCATCGCGATCAGCAGGCTCACCCGCGTCCGCTGCCCCTTGCTCAGCCCCTTCAGCTTCTGCGTCGGATCCAGCTCGAACAACTCCGTCAGTTGCTCCGCTCGCTCGCCATCCCACTCGCCCCGTCTATACGACGAGACGTAGGCGATCAACTCCGCCAGGCTCATCCATTCATAGAAGACCGGCATGTCCGGCACATAACCCACCCGGCGCTTCACATCCACGTCACGAACCGCCGGGTCCATCGCCAGCACCTTCGCCCGCCCCTCGTCCGGCGTCAGCATTCCCATCAACATGCGGATCGTCGTCGACTTTCCCGCGCCGTTGAGACCAAGGAACCCGTACACCGATCCGCGCGGCACCTGAAGGTTCAGCCCGCGCACGGCCCACTTGCCGCCGAACCGCCGCCCCAGCCCCCGCGTCTCGATCGCCCAATTATCAGACATCGCCCTTCCTCCTGTCCTTGGTTGGAGTGCCCTCATCGGGATAAAGTTCCTTCATGCGCGCCTCAAAAAGACGCACCAGCGAACTGCGCGGATAACGATAGACGCGGGCCTGCGCCAGGAACGCATCGAGCAGCTTGCGCAGGTCATCCTCGATGGCCGCATCGCTGAGACGCTCGCCCCCGCGATCGCTCGCAAAACACCCCTGCCCGGCGCGCGTATAGATCAGGCCCTCGCGCTCCAGGTCCGCATAGACGCGGGCCACCGTGTTGCGATTCACGCGCAACTCCACCGCCACATCGCGGATCGAGGGAAGCTTGTCCCCCGCCCTCAGCCGCCCCGTCGCCAACGCCAGCTTCATCTGGTCGATGAGCTGCTGGTAGATCGGCTTGGGACTATGGAGATCGACATCGAAGATCATGGTCCCCTCCTGTTCCAACTGTCTTATTTGTACTATGACAGTTGGGGTTGGTCAAGAGGGAAGTGGAGGGGGGATGCCCAGAGCGCGCAAAACGCAGGCCGGAAGACAACAAAATACTCCTTACGAATCACGTTGATGCACCCTGAACTACGGTCAGTCCTCCCTGCCAGAGAACAACTATGACGAAACCCCCGGCTTCGCTCCTTACGAAGATTTTCTCGCATCTGGGAATCATGACCGCATCCATGCTGTCTAGTCTCGACGCTGGGGCACAGCCTGCGACCGTCGAGATCATCTCGCCCGCGGCTGATTTGACCGTGCCTCAGTCGGCGGAGTTCGAGGACTTTACTCTCGGCTTGAACATCACGTCAGGAAGCGTGGATCGAATCGAGTGGAGGGTTAATTCCGGCGCTTGGCAGTCGGTCGCGGTCCGGGCGAACACAGACGGCGACGCCATCATCGATGAGTTTGGTGCTGGGCCTTCGACTCTGCTCTCTCCCATGACTGTCCCAGTCGACATCCAAGCGGGTAATAGCCGCTGGGAGAGGGGTGTTCTGCCATCCAGCGTTAGCGACCCACCCATGCCGGTTCCTCCGGGCGCGGACCAGCGCATGCTCGCGGGGGAAGTCAATAACTTCGATCGGGCCATCCAGCGAACGATTCAACTCACGGATGACGTGTCACGGACAGAGTACGAGGTTTCGACTGAGCTTCTGGTTTGGACGAGCACGAACGCGATCGGTTCATTTACCAGTCAGTTCTGTGGGCTCGCGTTGAATCTCTCTGATAGTCGGGATGCCGGATACCTTGTATCCTTGCGAATGGATAAGTCCAGCGGCGGAGATAGCTATCTGTCTCTGGTCCGGATAGGCCCCGGATTGAACTCAGTATCCGGATCGACACTAGGGAGAGTCTATTTCGAGACCTCATCCAGTTCGCTTCCCGTATATCCGTCGGGGCCCTCTGTTTTGCGCACCGAGGCGGGTGCCCCGTTCAATCGATGGCTCAAGATCCGTGCAGAAGTTTCTGGCGCCCGCATAAGGGTCTTTCTGGGCAACGAGAGCGATCCAGTCCTCGATTACACCGACACCTCCGCCTCAAGCCGCTCGTCCGGTCTGACGGGGATTTTCATGGAGGATCCTTACACTTCCATTCAAGGCACCACGGGCAACCTGATTGCCTTCTTCGATCAGTTTAATCTGACGGCGGATTTTGCATTACCTCTGCAGGTTCCATTGGGTGTCGGAACCAATTCAATTCAGTTCCGGGCATTCGATGGAGATACCCTGGTTTCACCAACAGCAACGCGCACGATAGTTCGGGAGGCGTTCAGTCGTGAACCGATCGTTCGGAATCAACCGTTGGTCAGGTATGGGCTGGGGACGTTGGAGACAGCTTCCTTCATGCCTTCGGGCGTCCATGTTGTTTCTGCTGGGGCCGGCGGCGCTTATCTTTGGAATCTTGAGGATGAAACGATCATCCGCAGGTTCTCCGCCCCCGAACATTCGATCCGGGCCGTGGCAGTATCTCCGGACGGAACCAAGCTGGTAACGGCATCGCGGGACAAGACAGCGAAGGTGTGGGATATTGCGACTGGATCTGATCTCATCACATTTCGTCAGCATTCCGGCCAGCTCACTTGTGTCGCATTCTCAAAGGATGGATCGCTGGTGGCAACTGGGGCTGAGCACGAGACATCCTCCCGCGGTGTCAGGCTGTGGAACACGAATGACGGTAGCGTGGTACGGATACTTAGCGGGCACAACTACAGTGCGGAATCGCTGGCATTCTCGCCCGACAACTCAAAGCTCCTAGTAGGCGGAGGCGGCGGAGAAAGCACGGCAATCCTGTACGACCTGAACACGGGGTTACAGGTAAGGACTCTGTCGGACGGCGTTTTTGGCATTGATGCAGTGGATTTCACCAGCGATGGGGGGACAATCCTCACCTCCGGACTCTACGGGTCGGACACCAAACTGTGGCGAGCCTCGACTGGGAGTCCGATTCTCACTCTGGGAGGGCAATCAAACCCAATCTCATCCGCCTCTTTCTCTCCCACCGACTCATCGGTCATTGGCATCTCCGGCACTACGGCGACGCTTTGGGAGACCGAGTTTGGGTCGAGACTCAGATCGTTCGAGGGTCATGAGGCAGCGCTTCGCAGCGCCAGGTGGTCGTCCGACGGGACGGGAATCGTGACGACAGCCGAGGACAACCTGGTGAAGACGTGGGAGGCAAGAAGTGCTACCGCCCTCCATACGCTGACCGGGCATTCGGCTGAAACCAACAGCGTTGCATTCTCCCCCAACGGCCAACTTGTGGTGACCGGTTCAGCGGGCGGTATCACGACCGTATGGTCGAAAGACAACGGTGTTGCCTTGTCGGCTTTCGGCGGAGATAGAGGTCCCGTCAACGCGGTGGCGTTCTCCGCCAGTGGAGGAAGGCTCGCGGCTGCCTTGAGCGATGGAGTCTCGACTGTGTGGGACATGGAATCCGGGGCCGAGGTCGCAGCGTTGCGGGGTGGCGTCGGTGCGCCACTAGGCCTGGACTTCTCGCCTACCGATGAGGATTTGCTGCTCACCGCAGACGCCGACGCCACAGTCCGGCTGTGGCGAGTTGAGTCGAGCTATCAGGTCAGATCATATCCCCATGATGCTCCGGTCACTTCGGTTGCGTTCTCACCTTCTGGAGATCGCTTCGTGGCGGGCGATCGTGGGAGTACAGCTACCATCTGGAATCTGAATGGAGGGACGAAGCAATTCACGCTGCGAGGCCACGCTGCCGCGGTCACCTCGGTTGTCTTTTCGCCCGATGGCCAGCTGGTCGCGACAGGCTCAGAGGACTACGCAGTCAACATCTGGGACGCGGCCACTGGTCGGTTGCTTCGAACCCTGCGCGGAGAGACGGGCTATGTGAACTCACTGGCCTTCTCACCGGACAGCAAGCGGCTACTTGCTGGTACAGGCGAGGATTACTGGGCCGAGTACCAGCACATCGCGATCCTCTGGGATGTTGCCACGGGCAACCAGGTCATGCGATTCCTCGGTCATGGAGACGACGTCTCGGCCGTCGCAATATCTCCCGACGGCAAGCAGGTTCTGACGGGCTCGCGCGATGGAACGAGCATGCTGTGGGATGCGAATACGTCTATTCGCGAGCGCGACAAGATCATTATCGTGGCAGGGGGAGGGGAGGACGACAACTCCATCGCCTACGAAACGCGAGCTCTTGCAGACAGAGCCTACATGGTATCCAGCATCCGCGAGGTTCCGTCAGAGGATATTCTGTACCTTTCCTCATTCCGGGAATCCGTTCACGGCGATGTGATCGATGGTCCGGCGACCCGTCAGGCGCTGGAATCGGGACTGCGGGATTTTGCCGCGGACGCCCGTCGACTCACCGTCATGATGTTTGACCACGGTGACGTGGATTCCTACCAAGGTCGCGACTCCTACTACTTCTACTTCGACATCAGTCCCCGAGAATGGATCAGTGGGCGAGAGTTGGACGATCTGCTCGATGAAATCCAATCGGGCTTCGATCCGCTGCCGGATCTTAATCTCTACATTGACATGTGCTATGCTGGAGGATTTGTCCGCCACTGCTCCGGAGCGCCTCCAAGTACAGGTCGCACAGTAATCGCCAGCACGGCGGAGGATAGACTTGCCAGCTATGCAGGCGCCAACGCTGACCTGAGTTTTTCCGCGTTCTTCCTCAGTTCCGTGCAGGAGGGGAACACGTTCCTCTCCGCCTTCAACCGGGCCTCGCTCAATATTCGTGCGCTGAACATTCCACCCGAAAAACCTCAGCTTCCTGTGATGGATGATGACGGCGACGGTGTCTATACGGGAGCCGACGGCGGGCGTGCGACATCTCAGCACTTGGGCCGGTCTGACGTCCGCTTTGCAAGCATCCCTCCTGAGATTCAGTCGATCTCTCCCCCACAATCATTCTCTTCCCCTCGGGAAGTGACCCTTTACGCCGAGATGGCAGCGGGAACCGTCGACAGTGTCAGGATCTATGTGGCCAGCGACTCCGCAGAGTACCCGGATGGGATCCCGATCACGAACTTGCAGACCTTCACGCTCAACCGTGTGTCCGGCTCCCGATGGGAAGTCACCTTGCCGCCGTCGACGTTTCGATCCTCTGGATCTTACAATGTGCTTTATCAGGCATCCCGACGCGAGTCATCCCTGTCATCGCTCGAACTCTTCGCTCGCTCGAAGAGCACCACCGTTTCCATTGGAGTGCTCGAACCCGACCTCTACGAGTTCGAGCCATTCAATGATGACTCACGTGGGTCCACGTCTAATCTGCTCTCAATTTCCGGCCAACAACGCCATACCCTGCACGAAGCGTCTGATCAGGATTGGGGAATTGCCTATGTCGACGGGCGAGGTACCTACAAACTCTCCTTCCGCAACATGATCGTGCCTGCGGGGCATGTGCTGAAATTCTTCGTCTATCAGCCCGGCGCAACGACGTCGTACACGGCATACAGCAGTTCTCAAGCCTTCGAGGGAGCCCTTAGTATCCCACTTGGATCGACAGTCGGCTTCTTTGAGTACCAAGTTCGACTCTGCAACTCGGCAAGTCCTCAGCAAGGTTGCGTGGACCCAGATCCTCTCCTCACTGCCTGTCAGTACACCGTCGCTCTCGAGTCCTCCAGCGCCGGCGGGCAAGGCTCGGCCATACAGATCGATCCTTACCGGGTTTCGGTCCCCATAGCCATGGACGACCTTGATCCGGCGATCTATCGGGGGGCCCGGATTTACCGCATCAGTGCCTACGATCAGGCTGGAGCGCAGGGAGTGCTCGTGCCGGGTGCTGGCGATTTGACAGTCGCATTCGGCCCACAACCCTGCGATTGTCCACCTGCCCGCCCGGGTCTCGGGTCCAACAGCAGCTGCTTCGAAGTGATTGATTCGCTCGGATCAGCGTACTCTCGATCCTTCGACAGTCTCTACTATCGCGTTGTTCTGGTTCGGCGAAATAATTCAACGGAAGAGAAACAGGGCCTTGCATCATCTGGGACGTTCATTCTTGGCCTTGATGCGGACAGGACCACGTTCTGTACTGGGTTTTCCAACAGCACGCCCAGCATCATCATCACCTCTCCTGCGTCCGATCAATCCGTCCCCAATGCGACGACGACCTTTGCTTTCTCCGGCACGGCGTCGGACAGCGATGGTTCTGTCGCGTCTATACGTTGGCGTGTGAATGGGGGCGCGTTCCAG